>NZ_AP027768.1 GCF_036503815.1 Escherichia coli | reverse complement strand
TGCATTTTTTAATACGATGCAGGATAGGGCTAACGCCGCAAAGTGACGTCACCTGACGTTCCTGGATTACAAAGGTTAAAGCAGCGGACAGGAAATGTTTTGTGCCCACAGCTATGCTGGCTTATTCACAAAACAGCGGGACAAGATGTGTTTTTGGAGTACCGCCGGCCCGCTAAAGACTCCTGGTTAGCTCCCGCATGTTTGCTATCTTTTTGCTACCATTTTGCTACTTTTTTGCTATCTCCAGAGTCTTCTGGTCTTTCGGTTGCTATCCTTTTGCTACTTTTTTGCTATCAAAATGCTACCTCTCCCTTCTTGCAATAAATGACCAAGGCACGTTAGCGATGTATACATCGCCGCGCCGCAAGGGTGCCCCTTCCGAATCCCGTTCATCACTGCGTGCTGATTCATCCACGTTAAATCCGACCCCCTTAGCAATAAATCCAGCCATGCCTGACGGCCTGGCCAACGCCTCACGGCCGCACAGTAAACTGCACACCCGTGAGGCGTTATTCGTGAGGTTCAGTGGTGCTTTTGGGCGTCCAGCCGGATTTTAGCCGCTAAAATCCCGGCCATGCATGTGTGTGCATAGCCATGCAGACGCGCCAGAATCATCAGGCGCGTTTTTTCACGATATAGGCACAGGGAAGTGTCGGAAACAGGCAGGAAGACCCAGAAACGCCCTGAGAGCCTCTCAGGCGGTGCACGCAACGGATGTTATGGTAAATCTGCCTCACAGACTGGTACAAAAAAAGCCCCGCAGGGCTTTTTTGCTATGAGTTAGCCATATTTTCTTGCGAATTTTTCATCGGAATCGCATAGATAAATAATAAACTCAATAAACGCGATGATCGCGGGTATGAATGTCCAGCAAAAAATTAGATACAGGAATCCCTGTCCTATTTTACCTAAGTAAAATTTATGTACGCCAAATCCACCAAGGAAGAATGCTAAGAAAGATGATGGCGGTGGAGGTCAATTTTGAGCAGGGTGCGATTGGCCCGATGCACAATCACCCGCATGAACAGCTTACCTATGTGCTCTCCGGGGAGTTCGAGTTTACGATAGGTGAAGAAAAGCAGATCGTGACGGCGGGCGATACGCTCTATAAAGCGCCGCACGTGATGCACGGCTGCATTTGCCTGAAGCCCGGCACCCTTCTGGATACCTTTACGCCGGTGCGCGACGATTTCCTGAAATAAAAAAAGGCGCTGAATCAGCGCCTTTTTAATATCGTCGTTACTCTGTTGCTGGCGTTACGGCCGTTATCGGCTCTGGCAACGGATTACGCGAGAGCATTGCCTCACGCAGCAGCACGCTGCCGCAGGCAAACAGGCCGCCCAGAATCCCTGCCAGCAGCACAATCAGGGCTTTGCCCGGACCGTCTTTTTTCACCGGCAGTGACGGTGAAAGCTGATACCTGAAGGGTTCAAGCTTCACGTCTTCCACGGACAGTTTTTGCAACTGAGTCAGATAGTATTCACGGTTCTGGAAATCCGCATTCAGCTCGGCCACGTCCTTCAGATTCTTTTCAATCTGCAGCTTTTGCGCAATACCGTCAGCACCCAGCGCCACGGAGTAGTCAGGATCGTCTTTTACCGCCTGTCCGTTGCTGTAAACCGGCTTCTTAATGCCTGCCGCGTTCGCCACTTCCAGCGAATAGTTGAGGCGCTGCAGGTTGGTGTTGTGGATATTGGTCAGACGCACGCGATCCAGCTCCAGCTGCTGCTGAACGACTTTCGTTTTCAGCGTGATCTGGTTACGGATATTTTCCATCGTCTCCTGCTCAACAATGCGGGAGATATAGTTGATGTAACCTTCCAGAACCGTCTGCGCGTCTCCCGCCGTCGGGGCGGTAAAGCTCAGCGTCCATGAGGTATACGGCGCTTTGTCTGCGTCTTTAACCTGCGTGTTATCTGTCGCTTTCATTTTCTCAGCAATATTCACCACCGCGCGATGCAGCTCCAGCGGGTCTACCTCGGTGCCTTCCAGCTGAGACATCACGTACGGGGAGGTTTTCATGTACTCTTCGAGCAGCGACTGCGACTGAAACTTTTTGATGAACAGGTTAAACACGTCTCCACGGCTCACCTTCGCGTCGACGTCCAGCACCTGCAGCGTCACCATCATCTGGCGCAGCGTGTTCCACTGCGTCTGCTCGGCCGGCGTGATCACGGCTTTACTGGTCCATTTTTGCGGGATTAAAAACGCAATGGCCAACCCTACTACGGCGAACGCCAGGACGATCGTCACAATACGTTTTTTGGCTGCCAGAAGTACGTCTAACAACCCCAGGAGATCTATCTCTTTGGTGCTTACCGCCGGAGTGGCATAACGGGGAAAATCGAGGTCCGTGTTTTTCTTGAAATCCATCGCTGACATAACCGTTCTTCTTTTTGGAGCGCAGTAAATTTCTGCCTGATTGGTTGCAGTGGTCGGATGATACAAGAAAGTAAGAATAATCTGAACGCCAGATTGATCTATCTGTAGACCGACTATCAGATTTAGGGAAGGTGCGAACAAGTCCCTGATATGAGATCATGTTTGTCATCTGGAGCCATGGAACAGGGTTCATCATGAGTCATCAACTTACCTTCGCCGACAGTGAATTCAGCAGTAAGCGCCGTCAGACCAGAAAAGAGATTTTCTTGTCCCGCATGGAGCAGATTCTGCCATGGCAAAACATGGTGGAAGTCATCGAGCCGTTTTACCCCAAGGCTGGTAATGGCCGGCGACCTTATCCGCTGGAAACCATGCTACGCATTCACTGCATGCAGCATTGGTACAACCTGAGCGATGGCGCGATCGAAGATGCTCTGTACGAAATCGCCTCCATGCGTCTGTTTGCCCGGTTACATGAAAGCCAGCATCCGGGCCAAGGTGGAGCACCCATTTCGCATCATCAAGCGACAGTTCGGCTTCGTGAAAGCCAGATACAAGGGGTTGCTGAAAAACGATAACCAACTGGCGATGTTATTCACGCTGGCCAACCTGTTTCGGGCGGACCAAATGATACGTCAGTGGGAGAGATCTCACTAAAAACTGGGAATAACGCCTTAAATGGCGAAGAAACGGTCTAAATAGGCTGATTCAAGGCATTTACGGGAGAAAAAAATCGGCTCAAACATGAAGAAATGAAATGACTGAGTCAACCGAGAAGAATTTCCCCGCTTATTCGCACCTTCCCTAATAGCGCGGCTGCGATTCTACTTTTTTCACCTGAACCTGAAGAGGCGTTTGTGGCTCCGCAGTGTGGGCATGACTTTGCTGTTTCGTGTATTTCCTTGCCGCATCCTCGGCAGTAAACCATTGAACTCATTTTTTATCCTCGAGCTTATTTTTAGTTGGGATGCATAATATCCGATGTTTTATAACGATATGCATCCTATATGCTCGGGTGGGATAGATTTCCATTATGGTGAAGGATCTTCTTGAGATCCTTTCTGTAGCGTCGTAATCTCTTGCTCAGTAAACGAAAAAACCGCCCAGCAAGGCGGTTTTTCGAAGGTTCTCAGAGCTGCAACTCTTTGAACCGTGGTAACTGGCTTATGAGGAGCGCAGTAACCAAATCTGTTCTTTCAGTTTAGCCTTAACAGGCGCATAACTTCAAGACTAACTCCTCTAAATCAGTTACCAGTGGCTGCTGCCAGTGGCGCTTTGTCGTGTCTTTCCGGCTTGGACTCAAGTCGATAGTTACCGGAGAAGACGCAGCGGTCGGACTGAACGGGGGGTTCGTGCATACAGTCCAGCTTGGAGCGAACTGCCTACCCGGAACTGAGTGTCAGGCGTGGAATGAGATAAACGCGGCCATAACAGCGGAATGACACCGGTAAACCGAAAGGCAGGAACAGGAGAGCGCACGAGGGAGCCACCAGGGGGAAACGCCTGGTATCTTTAAGTCCTGTCGGGTTTCGCCACCACTGATTTGAGCGTCAGATTCTGTGATGCTTGTCAGGGGGGCGGAGCCTATGGAAAACCGGCAACGCCGCGGCCTTTTCTTTTGCCTCTCGATCCTCTCTCATTGCCTGTGCCTTAATGTCTCCGTTCCCTCCGCTCGCCGCAGCCGAACGACCGAGCGTAGCGAGTCAGTGAGCGAGGAAGCGGAATATCCCCGGACTTATCTTCGGCACCGTACGCGCCAGTGC
>NZ_AP027767.1 GCF_036503815.1 Escherichia coli | reverse complement strand
GTGGTTGAAGTATGCAGCACCAGTATTTATCTGGCTAACCCTGATGCCGATTACAATGATTATGTGGAAGGGCTTAAGCTGACACCAGAAGAATTTAATATTGTTAAAAATCTTGATCCAATGTCGAGACAGTTCCTGATTAAAAAAAGCAGTCTTAAAAAGGGGGATGGTAAATCATTTTCAGCACTTGCGACACTCGATTTATCGGGACTTGGTGGATATCTGAAAATATTGTCTGCCAGTGCAGATAATCTGGAAATTTTTGAAAGTATTTATCATGAAGGAATGGAGCCTGATGACTGGGTTCCTGAATATCTCGAACGGGCAATCTGACAGGTGAATTTATGAAACGTGTAAAAACATTGATGCTGATATCATTATTGACGGCTTCATTTTATAGTAGCGCAGGAATTCCGGTTGCTATTGATGCCAGTCCGGAATGGGCTGTTGAAGCCGCAAGATGGACAGAACGACTCAAACAATGGTCCGAAACTGCGCAACATTATCAGAGTCAGATTCAGGCATATAAAGACCAGTTAGCCACGGCAACAGGTATAAGGAATATTGCGGCATTCACAAATGAACTAAGTAATCTACAATCAGAACTGACAAATATTTATAAGCAGGGGAACAGTTATATTTCTGATTTTACCAGTAATCCCGAAGGTGCATTGAGCAGCCAGGCTAAAAATCTGTTCAGCAAGTATGGAGCCTTCGATATGTGTAATACGGGCTATGAACGTAATGATAATCTCTGTAAAGCACGGATTGTGTCAACGGCTGCCAGTATTGAACAGGGAAATGAGATCAATAAGCAGTTATCAAGTGCAATGTCTCAGATTCAGAGTTTAAGTAGCCGAATTGAGGCTTCAAAGGATATCAAAGAATCCCAGGATTTGGCTAACGCATTACAGGCGCAGTCGTTAAAAATGCAGGCGATAAAAATGCAGTATGATGTCTGGAATAATAAAAATAAAGCAGATCATGAGATGTTGGTCACACAAGAACAAGAGGCCTTTATTAAACAGCAGAAAGAAGCTGAACCATTAACTTTTGATTAAAAGGTGGATATATGGCTCAGGGGTTTTTCGTTAAATATAATTCTACCGTTATGGATTCGGTAGATAAAATCAGCTCCAGTTATCAAACACAATTTGCTAATGATATTATGTCGTTAGCAACGGTATCGGTTACGTTATATGTACTATGGAAAGGATATCAAATACTTGCCAGTAAAACTCAGACGCCCTTGCAGGATTTAGTATGGGATCTATCAAAATTTGCAATCATAATCATGTTTATAACTAATGCGGATGGGTATTTAACTGCGGCTACTGATGCGTTGCAAGGCATGAAAGATGGTTTTTCTGGAGGGGTGAGTGTCTGGCAAACTTTAGATAACTTATGGAAAAGTACGCAAAATCTTGGTGCGGAAATATACTCTTTAGATAAATCAACATATGTTAAAGATCAAGGTGTAGTTGGTCAGTTTTTAATATGGACTGGCTCGCTTATTTTAATGGCTGTTAGTGTGGTTGTTTTTTTAACAGCAGATGTAACGATGAAACTCCTGATTATTACAGCACCGATATTTATCTTTTGTCTCATGTTTGGTTTTATTCGGAGCATGTTTAATAATTGGTTACAATCGTTATTCTCCAGTATTCTGACAGTTCTATTTGCCAGTTTAGTGATTCGGATAGCAATGGATTTTCAAGGGATGATCCTTTCCCATGCTATTCGTGCTGCACAAACAGGGAATGTAAATCTTGTATCTACAGGTGCTATGGGCTTTATGGCTGGGTTTTTGGGGGCTTTATTGGTTCTTATAGCTAAAGGTTTTGCTGTCCAGTTAGCAGGTGCAGGTGTTGAAGGTGCTGTTCAGGGCGCAGCCATGATGGGGCTGGGTGCTGCTGGTATGGCTACTGGTAAGTCTCTGATGCTTGGCGGTCGTGCTGGTTTAGGTTTTGGCTTAGGGATGGCCGGAAGAACGGGCATGAATTCTTTATCAGGGAAAGCAGGGAATCTGATGGGGCGTGGTGCGCGAACAGCCGCTGAATGGGCGGGTGAAAAGGGATATCAGGCGCTGGCTCCGACAGGTGCTTTGGGGATGAAGGCGAGAAGACTTGCATCCCTGGAAAAAGCACGAGCGAGGAACGCCGCATGAAAATAATGAAACGTTTTTTTTATGTGATGTCCCTGAACTGGATACTGGTGTTCGTTGATAAACATATCACCTCCGGATGGAGCAGGAAGAGAAAGCTAATAACCCAGCTTGTTATTTTAATCACGGGAATTACCTTATTTAAGGTCTTAGGTGGAATCAGTCAGAGCTGGTTGTGACATGCTTCATTATTTTGTCATGATACTTTATTTTGTCCTAATCCTTCTTTTAGGAGTGTTTACCTGCTTCGCAGGAATAAGACTTGGTTTAGGGCTTGCGGGGAAATGGAGAAAGGGTATGGATCTTCGCTTTTTGCTTCTTATTGGTGGGATTCTTTTTCTTCATCTTGGCCTTTATCTCTTAAAGGTGTTCGTGAACGCTTAATAAGGTGAATTTATGCGATGTGTGATTCTTTTGTTTTTCCTGTTTCAGATTTCCGGATGTACCACAAGGAATAACCTTCCTTCTGATGTTTCCGGCGAACTGGAACCCATTAACCACAGCCAGGTAATCAGTTATGAGTGAAAAAATCGAAAAGAAGATTGAGACAGCTAAATCCTTCGAAAGACAACTCTATGCAGAAAATGAACGGTCTAAGAAAAATGCATGGCGTGTTGCAGTGGCAGCATCATTACTGTCCTTATGTCTTGGGGCTGCAATTTGTGTTCTTGTGCCATTAAAAGAAAAAGAGCTTGCTATTGTGGCTGTTGGCGAAAAAACAGGCCGTACAGAACTGATTACTCAGGTTAAACAGGAAAAGATCCTGCAATCTGAAGCACTTGGGCGGTATTTTGTAAACACGTATATTACTTTACGTGAAGGTTATAATTATCCGTCTCTTCAGTATGATTATGAGACTGTACAGCTATATAGCTCGAATACAGTAAAGGACGATTATCTTCGTCTGTATAACAGCGATATGGCTCCTGATAAAATTTATCATAATAACGGTTCTTACGTTGCGGTTGAGGTCATCTCCAATATTATTTCTGACGCAACCGCGCCAGATAAACTGGCCTCTGTGCGCTTTAAAAAAACGACGAGAAACTTCACGACCGGACAGGTTTCAGTTTCATACTGGACGGCTCGTGTGACATATCGTTTTGAACCAGAAAAGTCGGTTAAAAGTTCCAGTCGTGAGCTTAATCCTCTCGGTTTTACTGTAACCAGTTACCAGACAGATCGGGAAGTCAGGGGGGAATGATGAAGAAATTATTTATTGCTACATGTTTATTGCTTCCTGGGCTTGTGTATTCAGCAGCGACTCCGTTACCTTCTGGATTTGATGCAAGGATGCAGACTGTGAGTTATAACGGTGCGAATACGACCGTTATCCGGTCAAAGACAGGATTTCTCACATCAGTTGTTTTTGATGAAGGTGAGGCTGTTATCAGTGCAAAGGCTGGTTTTCCTGCCGGATGGGAAATCACAACCGATGATAATGTTGTTTACATCAATCCGCGTCCCGTTGTTCAGGAACAGGAAGGCGATGAAGGCGAAAAACTGAAAAAGGTTTTCCAGCCAACAGAAAAGGAATGGGATACGAATCTTTTTGTCAGAACAACAAAGCGGATTTACAGTCTGGATCTAATCCTTCTGTCAGAAGAAAAACAAGCGCAACCTGCTTATGTTGTACAATTCCGCTATCCATCAGAAATAGCGAAAAAGAATGCAGAAGAAGTAAGGCTGGCAAAAGAAAAACAGGAAAAACTCAGACAGAAGAAACTGATTTCTGAAAGTTTTGAAAAAGCCGATGCGCCTAAAAACTGGAATTATTTCATGCGAGTCAATGAAAAATATGACAGTCGTCGTATCGCCCCTGATTTTGCTTATGATAATGGCATATTTACCTTTTTAGGTTTTAACTCAGGGAAAGTATTCCCAGCTCCATTTGCTGTAAGAGATGGTCAGGAACAGACACTTGCTTTTAATGTGGAAACAAAAGGCAAGTATAAAATTATGGTTATCCACAACGTTAATGACAAATTTGTTTTACGCTATGGAAACAGCGTTGTTGGTGTTGTGAATAAATCTTTCGGAAAAGTATTAACCGACCAGAGGAATACATCTTCTCCTGCGGTAGAACGTGTTGAGGTGAATAATGACTGATATGAAAAAAACAGATGATTTAGTTGATGATGCGAATCAGTCAAAGCTGGAAAGTAAACCCGTTCATGATATCGGTGATATCAGGAACAAAAATAATCGTATGCGTTCTGGCTTTCTGTTTGGTCTGATGGCTGTATTAGTTATTGGTATTTTTGCGCTGAAAACATATAAAAATTATTTTGCAGATGACCAGCAGAAAGCATCAGAATCAACAGGCGATACCAGCATTTCTCAGGTAAGTAAAATCCGTACTGGTCTTGGTCAGAATTTTGACCCTGTTGAGAACAAAGCAATTATCAATCCAGGCGCTACTGGTTCTGGTAATACTGTTTCTGACGGTCATAAAGAAGTGCCACAGGAGGGGTTCAGGAAATATTTGTCAATACCTGTTGCTGGTCAGGGAGGGAGTCAGACTGGCGCGAGTGGCAGCAGCAGGACATCGCAGACATCAGAGCCACAGGAAGAAAGGAAAGAATCAAAAGAAAATGTGCCTGGTAAATCAGGAATGAAAGTAACTGCGATTAATCTCGATCCTGATCTCTATATTGAGGAAAACAGGCTTATACCGTGTGCTTTAACCACACGCTTTGTTTCTGATGTTGCAGGTCGTATCAGTTGTGTTTTTACAGAAGATGTATGGAGTGCTAATCACCACACAAAATTACTGGAACAGGGAACTAAGGCTTTTGGTCGTTACCAGACCGGAACGCTGAATCATGGACAGGGCAGAATGTTCGTTATGTGGGAGCAGTTGCGGACGCCTGATAATAAACGAATCGATATGGTAAATACAGCAGCAGCTGGTCCCCTGGGAGAAGCGGGCATTGATGGATGGATCGATTCTCACTTCTGGGAGCGTTTTGGTGGTTCTCTTATGCTCAGTATGGTTCAGGATGTAGCGGCGGCGGCGGCGGATAATGCACCTGGTAAAGATCGTAATGTGGATTATACCGAAAACTCACGACAGGCAATGGCTGAAATGGCTAAAGTCGCACTTGAGAATTCGATAAATATTCCTCCAACAATGTATAAAAACCAGGGTGACATAATCACTATTATGGTCGGGGAAGACATTGATTTTTCTGATATCTATGAGTTAAAGGTAAAATAGTATGAGTGGCGTTATTCCTGTCAGCATTAGCAATAAATCGCTCGATTTTTATAAAAATCAAGTATTCCAGTCTTTTCTTGATATTGAAGGGCTAACAGAAATTGCTGTCAACCGTCCTGGTGAAATCTGGACGGAAATTAATGGTGACTGGACATTCCATAATAATGACAGTGTGACCTTTGATTTTTGTAAACGTTTTTCTCATACGCTGGCATCATTTCGGGGAGATGAAATCGGCGAGACCAAGCCATTACTTTCAGCAACACTGGAATCAGGAGAACGTGTACAGGTCGTTTTTCCTCCTGCATGTGAGAGAAATACTATTTCAATCACTATACGTAAACCATCGACACGGCAGATAACACATAAAGAATATGTGGCGAACGGTTTTTATGATTATGTCCAGTCAGGAAAAAAACACAGGACATACGATGATGAGCTTCTTGATTTATTCAGAGCGAGAAATATCGCTGCTTTTATGGAGCTTGCCGTAGCAGCAGGGAAAACCATTGTATTTGCCGGAGCAACGGGTTCCGGTAAAACAACTTATATGAAGAGTCTTATCGATTTCATACCATTGAATACACGGCTGATTACGATTGAAGATGCAGAGGAAATCAAATTTTTTATCCATAAAAATTATGTGCATCTTTTTTACCCTTCGGAATCCGGCAGTGATTCCGGCTCTATCATAACAGCAGCGAAATTAATCAAATCCTGTTTGAGGATGAAACCTGACAGAATTTTACTGGCGGAAATTAAAGGTGGCGATGCCTGGGATTTTGTGAAAGTTGCTGGTTCTGGTCACAGTGGAAGCATGACGTCCATTCACGCGGCCTCGGCAAAAGATGCCATCATTCAGATGGTGACAAAATGTTATCAGAACAGAGAATGTCAGAATCTTCCTTTTGATGTTCTTCATAAAATCATTATGGACAGTATTGATATTGTTGTTCATGTAGGCAGGGATGGTGTTGTCAGGCATATGAGCGACATCTATTACAAAGGGGCTGAATGTGAAAACTTTTAATAAGTCGCAATCTGTTTTTATATTCGCTGTTATGCTTGTTGCGGCATGGTTTGCAGGTTCATTTATTTTCTTTGTGCTTTACTTCAGCCAGATAAAGAATCTGAAACCATTGAAGGCTGTGTTCAGATCCATTGATGCGTACAGGATGGATATTTTTACAGACAGCCTTACTTTATCTGTTGTGACTACGGATATCAGAGTTTTAGCCTTTGTTGCACTTGGAGCAGGATTTGTCGTGTCTCTTATCATCCCTGTTGCGGCGTTGATAAAACTGAACGAGAAGAAAGAAAATATTTTCGGTGATGCGCGATTTGCAACAATTAATGATATTCGTGAGTCTAACAGTTTCACGCTTGACGGTGACGAAAAAGACGGGATTATCGTTGGTATAAAAGACAAGAAAATCATACGCTATGTGGGAGCAGCATTCAGTGCTATGGGAGCCGGAACAAGGGCTGGTAAAGGTGCTGGTATAGTCATCACTAATCTTATGAAGTACTGGTGGAGTGTTATTATTCTCGATCCAAAAAGGGAGTGTTTTAATATCACCAGTCTTATCAGGAAGGTGATTTTAGGTCATGAGGTTTATAAATTTGATCCCTTTAGTTCGGTAACGCACCGCTTTAACCCTTTGTATTATGTCAGCATGGGAACGAGTGAAGGTTTTAATCAGCTTGAAAATCTTTCGTTGATTATTTACCCCTATAAGACAGATGGTGCGGATGCTGGTAGCTATCTTAATAAGACGGCGGGTGGTGTTTTTAAATCTTATGCTGTCGCTTTATGGTTTATGATTAAGAATGATAAGGCTGGACTAAAAACGCTTGATATTGAGCCTGTCTTCTCAATGTCTAAAATTAATCAGCTTTTTGAGCGTGCAGAACCCGAACATCTTCTTTCATTCATGAATGATATTCGTTCAGAATTAAGGGGGAAAGACAAAACGCTTGCTGATATTGGTGTCGCTGGCCTTAAGGCATTCATTGAGATGGAGGATAAAACAAAAGCACAACTCAAAAGCAACTTTCTTAATGGATTATCACCGTTTGCTAACCCCAATGTGGCAAATGCTACTGATGGAAATGATTTTGATTTGCGGCAGGTGCGGAAAAAGCGGATGACAATTTATTTCTGTATTTCTGGTGATAATGCCAGGTTGGCTGAAAAAATAACAAATATTTTCTTTCAGCTTGCTATACAGGTGAATCTTGAAAAGATGCCAACGGATGATCCGGAAATAAAGCATGACTGCCTTTTTCTACTGGATGAATTCCCGTCAATTGGTGCTGTAGATTACATCAAGAGTAAATCTGGTCTCATTGCTGGTTACAAGCTGAAATTGTTGATTGTTTACCAGGTCGGCTCTCAGCTTGAGGAAATCTACAGTTATGCAGGCAGTAAAACATTACTGGCAAGTGCACCCTGCAAAATTGTTTATTCCGCTTCTGATGTTAAAGATGCGCGGGAGTTATCAGAAGCGATGGGGACACGAACAGTAACTATCGGTTCGAAAAGCAAAAGTCGTAGTCGTGGAGGAACATCGAGATCTGAATCAGAAAGCCTTATTGAGCGTCCACTGGTAACAACAAATGAACTACTTACACTGAAATTTAGTGAAGAAATCCTGGCAATGAAGGGAGAAAACCCGATTCGTTGTGAAAAGGCATTCTACTATCTCAATGAGTATTTCTTTGGTGACTTTGTGAAGGTTGCTCCGGAACTTGCAAACATTTTCCCCAGGAAGAAAGGAAAGCTGGTTATGCCTCCACAGAAAGTATTTGAAAATGAAATCGTCGCAAAAGGGTATCTGGTAGTAAAAGATGTTCCTGATCTCGATAAAGCGGCATAAAGGAGAACATGATGAAGAAGTTAGTGTTTTTATTGATTTCCATTCTTGCTGGTTGTTCATCACCGCCAGAGCCAACACCCGTGCAGTTTGAAAAGGCAAATGAAGTGATCAATCCCTCATTGCCATATGTCCCCGATTTTCACGGTGTCATAAAGTCAGACGTTAGCGGTAAAGGATGGGTTTATGAGATCACTTCCTTATCCGGAGTACAGGCCAGAACGCCGACGTTTTATTACGCTCTGGCTCATGCGGACAGGATTGTAGTGACAACACATGATGCTGGGCTGTGGTTTCGAATCAGAGATCTGTTGAAGATGGAAGGGGCAACAGCAGTCGTGGAATGGCGAAACGAGAAAAGTTTTTTACCTGAACAGGTAAAAATAGTTTTCATTAAAGCACAAAATGAGGTGAAAAATGACTGGAAAAAATAGAGTGGTTTTACCAGCCTTGCTGGCGTTAGGATTAATATCAACAAATGCTAATGCATCTGACCCTTGCGCTTCGGTACTTTGCTTATATGGAAAAGCAGTCGGGCAAGGTGGAGGGAGTGAATGCAGAAGTGCTGAAAAGGATTTTTTTAATATTCTGAAAAAGAAAAAAGGAAGCATTCGCTGGAGTAAAACTTTTGATGCCCGTAAAGCATTTCTGAATCAGTGTTCAACGGCTGATCCTGCTGCTATATCAAAAATCATGAGTAAGTTTGGTCGTGTCAGAGGTTAATTAAAACCTGATAACCGCGCCAACGGGTATCAGGGTACTGCAAGTATCACATTTCGCGCCAACGAAATGTGATGATTAGTTACAATCACTGAGGTTAGAAATGAAAGTAACCAAATCTATTATAGCTATTTTATTGTGCTTATCTGCTGGTAGTGCATAAGTGGATGTAATAAAAAATGCTCGTGCCTTTTTGAAAGGAACCCTCGATCTGAGCGTTCAGGAAGCAGATGAAGATATAGAGGAAAGGGAAGAACTTTATAAAAAGAACGGGGCACAACCTGACTATTTAAGTTACCTGGAGGATTAACACATGCAATATGCATTGTTTGATGGATTTGAACGAAAGTTTTTGCTGGATGCTCTTGAATTCGGTGTTCTGAAGGACTGGAAAGAAAATCCGGTAAAAGAACTTCCTGATATTGATGAATCTGCTCACCCCTTCCATATCTGTTATGGTGGATATTTATTAAACCCTGGTGTTTCAGATTCAGATATTAGCAGAAAAATAAAAGACCAGGCAGGATTCTGGCTGGCAGCTATTGATGATACCCGCATGGATTGTCATTCAATAGCTTATTATGATATTCACACACTCCCTCTGATTTCGTGTGGTCATCAAAAGATAGTTCCTTTTGCCGCGTTAATAAAAGCTGATGAATGCATCATTTCAAAAATTGCTTCGTATTCTGGTTTTGCTGTAACAGCCTTTTTGAGAATTAAAGAGTGGGATATTGCAACTAATATACTTAACCGTGAGGGAATTTTTGCCTTTAATGGCTGTGAGCGCAGATTCAGAGTAGTAAGTAAAGATAACTGGCAACATACAGTATCGGAAGAACGCGCTATCCGTTGTGCCAAAAGATTAATTCAATGTAAAGGATAACAAAATGAGACTTTTTATCGCAGAAAAACCCGCAGTAGCAAATGATATTGTTAAGGCACTTGGTGGCAATTTTACCCGCCATGATGGCTGGTTTGAAAGTGATAACGCCATTGTGACTAACTGTTTTGGTCATATTATCGAATCACAACCGCCGGAAAACTATAATCCTGAATACAAAGCCTGGAAGGTTGAAACGCTTCCTTTACGTCTTTATCCCGTGAAGTATCAGCCTGTTGAAAGTGCAGCAAAACAGGTTAAAACGATTCTCGAACTTATCAGACGTGGAGACGTGACTGAAATTGTTCACGCTGGCGATCCTGATGATGAGGGACAGCTACTGGTTGATGAAGTCCTGGAATATGCAGGCAACACAAAACCCGTAAAGCGCGTTCTGATTAACGACAACACGCTTCCGGCAGTGAAAAAGGCACTGGCAAATCTTAAAGACAATCGTGATTTCAAAGGACTTTACCTTAAGGCGTTGGCGCGGTCAGTTGCCGATGCCGTCTATGGCTTCTCTATGACACGTGCGTACACCATTCCGGCAAAAGCCAGAGGATATCAGGGCGTTCTGTCTGTCGGGCGCGTCCAGACTCCCGTTCTTGGCCTGATTGTGAATCGTACCCGTGCTAACCAGAACCATAAATCCAGTTTTTACTACACCATGACCGGAGTCTTTCAGCGTGGTGCTGATGTTATCAGGGCGAACTGGAAGCCAGGGGAATTTGCTCCGCTGACAGACCGTAAATTACTTGATAAAGCGTGGGCAGACGGAACGGCTGCATCCCTTGCAGGAAAACCGGCTACAGTTGAAGCAGCAGCAACTGATGATAAAAAAACGGCTGCGCCGTTGCCGTTTAATCTGGTCAGACTCCAGCAATACATGAACAAGAAGTTTAAAATGACGGCACAAAAAACGCTGGATATTACGCAACAACTACGCGAAAAATATAAAGCAATTACGTATAACCGCTCTGACTGCTCATATCTTTCAGATGAACAATTCAGCGAAGCGCCGCAGGTTATCGATGCCCTGAAATCAGTCTTTCCTCAGTCGCTGGATATTGATTCTGCACGTAAAAGCAAAGCGTTTAACAGTGCAAAGGTGACTGCGCATACTGCGATAATCCCGACCGCCAGTGTGCCTGATGTTAACGCACTCAGCACCGACGAGCGCAATGTTTACCTGGCGATCGCACAACACTATCTTGTTCAGTTCATGCCTGAAAAAGCATACCAGGAAGTATCGGTTGCCATTCAGTGTGGTGATGAGTCGTTCTATGCCCGTGCCAGAAAAACAACTGACAGCGGATTTGAGGCGTTTCTTGGCGCGGAAACCACAGACGAAGGTGAATCAGAAGATAATGATGATTCCGCTTTTGAACTGCTCTGTAAAATTCGCACAGGAGAAACACTGACGACAAAAGAAGTTATTGTTAATGAGAAGAAAACAACACCGCCGCCGTTATTCACCGAAGCCTCCTTGCTTGCTGCGCTTGTTCGTGTCGCGGATTTTGTCACTGATCCAACAATTAAAAAATTGTTGAAGGATAAGGATAAAGACAAAAAAGATGAACATGGTGGCATTGGTACGCCAGCTACCCGCGCAGCCATTCTGGAAACGCTGAAGAAAAGAAACTATATCACGCTGGAAAAAGGGAAACTTATTCCTACTGATACCGGATATGCGCTTATTGATGCCCTGCCTGGTATAGCGGTTAATCCTGATATGACAGCATTATGGTCTGAAAAGCAGGCTGCCATAGAAAATGGCGACCTGACGGTTGAACAGTTTATTAATGATCTGTACGGTGAACTGACAGGCATGATTTCTGATGTTGACCTGGGCGAGATGAAGATTGAACCCGCTGCGCCAGCAGGGCAGTTTCAACGCCTGGACTCTCCCTGCCCTTCCTGTGGTAAACATATTGTTATCAGGCCGAAAGGTTATTTCTGTACCGGATGTGAATTTAAAATCTGGAGTGAGTTTTCTGGTAAGAAAATCACCCAGGCACAGGCCGAAAAACTGGTTAAATCAGGGAAAACCGATTTGATTAAGGGATTTAAAAAGAAAAGTGGTGGAACGTATGATACAGTTCTTGTCCTTGAGGATAAGAAAACAGGGAAGCTGGGTTTTCCGGCAAGGGCTAAGAAGTGAAAACAAAGCAGGAATGGCTTTTTCAGTTAAGAAAATGTACATCAAGAGATACTCTTGAAAAAGTTATTGAGATTAACCGTTACAAACTGCCTTTATCAGAATCAGAGGCATTTTATTCTGCCGCAGATCATCGCCGAGCAGAACTGGTGATGAATAAACTTTATGATAAGGTGCCTTCCGGCGTCTGGAAGTACGTACACTAAATAAGAGGATTAATTATATGAGCGAACTGACTAAAGAAGATGAATACGGCATTATCAGCCGTACTATGATGAATATTCGTTCATTGCGTGTTTTTGCCCGTGAGATTGATTTTGAGCAGTTGCTCGAAATGCAGGAAAAGCTCAACGTTGTTATTGAAGAACGTCGTGAAGATGCTGAACGTGAAGCGGCTGAACGCCAGGAACTTGAAGCCAAACGTCAGCAGGCCATTGAATACATCATATCTTTAGGTCTTGATCCCGAATCACTCCTTGCTCCTGTAACAGCAGATACAGTAAAAACCAGGCGGAAAGCCAAAGGCGGAGTAAGAAAGGCTAAATACCGCTTTAAGGATGAAAATGGCGAGATCAGAGAATGGTCTGGTAATGGCAAGCGTCCGCTTGCTTTACAGAAGCTGCTTGATGAGGGGCATTTCATGGAAGATTTCCTCATTGAGAAAACTAAGCCGGAACAGGCAGAATAACCCGCCAAGTATACATCACACAGGGCACTGTTGCAAATAGTCGGTGGTGATAAACTTATCATCCCCTTTTGCTGATGGAGCTGCACATGAACCCATTCAAAGGCCGGCATTTTCAGCGTGACATCATTCTGTGGGCCGTACGCTGGTACTGCAAATACGGCATCAGTTACCGTGAGCTGCAGGAGATGCTGGCTGAACGCGGAGTGAATGTCGATCACTCCACGATTTACCGCTGGGTTCAGCGTTATGCGCCTGAAATGGAAAAACGGCTGCGCTGGTACTGGCGTAACCCTTCCGATCTTTGCCCGTGGCACATGGATGAAACCTACGTGAAGGTCAATGGCCGCTGGGCGTATCTGTACCGGGCCGTCGACAGCCGGGGCCGCACTGTCGATTTTTATCTCTCCTCCCGTCGTAACAGCAAAGCTGCATACCGGTTTCTGGGTAAAATCCTCAACAACGTGAAGAAGTGGCAGATCCCGCGATTCATCAACACGGATAAAGCGCCCGCCTATGGTCGCGCGCTTGCTCTGCTCAAACGCGAAGGCCGGTGCCCGTCTGACGTTGAACACCGACAGATTAAGTACCGGAACAACGTGATTGAATGCGATCATGGCAAACTGAAACGGATAATCGGCGCCACGCTGGGATTTAAATCCATGAAGACGGCTTACGCCACCATCAAAGGTATTGAGGTGATGCGTGCACTACGCAAAGGCCAGGCCTCAGCATTTTATTATGGTGATCCCCTGGGCGAAATGCGCCTGGTAAGCAGAGTTTTTGAAATGTAAGGCCTTTGAATAAGACAAAAGGCTGCCTCATCGCTAACTTTGCAACAGTGCCTCACACAGACATACACATAGGTATGTCTGTGTGACATACCTATGTACAGTGCCAGATGGCGTTGCTACGTGAAAAATAACCTACCCTACCCCTGCTTTTTTCGCAGATTTTACGTAGCACACCGTTGCTATAGCATTCATCTAAAAAGCTGAATGTCCTTTTCTGTCGCTGTTGCATTTTAATTCACTGAAAAATATTGAGTAATGAAAATGCCGGTAACGCGTCAAGCTGTTGGCCAACGCGACAGGCAGTATTGGAAGCAACAAAAAAAATGAAAGAAAAATCCCTCAAATGAAGGAGAAAAAACGGAACTACAGCCGAACGACAGGCACAAAAAAACCCGACTGGTAATCGGGCTTTTTTGCGTTTTCCAGTCTTGAGTTGGTGGCTCTGACCGGAGAAGGTTACTCTACACCTAACGTTTACATTTTATTCACTATGGTGCTGTAAAGCAACTAAATGTGGTTAAGGAACCACATTTAGTGGTGTAACGGGTGTTTTGTGTAGCGTATAATCAGTCAGTTAGTCATGTAGTTGGCTTGCAATCCTGCTGTTCCCGTATCTGCGGGTATGAACGATTTTAAAGTCCTGGCTGGATAAACAGGTGGTGCTGTATTCGGTGCTCTGGCAGGAGGAGGTCACTCTACACCTAACAATGCGAGAGAGCCGTTGTGACAGGCAGTGTATGAGCAAGCAACGGTGATTTCCTCCAGTTTTACTGGAGAAACGGATGATTAATATGTTAATCATCGTTCTCAGAGCTGTGGTCGCCGTTGCAAACGCGCTGATTGCAGTTCTGGAACTGATCCGCCAATTCATCGATTGATGACAACGGAAACGTAACTAAGGGCAGGAAGTGAACCGCTTCCTGCCCTTTAACAAAAAAGGAGGATTTATGGATTTTATGAGCATTTTGGGGCGCTGTTTACTTCTTCCTTTCCCTGTTGCGATGTTTGTCGGTTGCCTGTTTCCTGGCATCGATGATCGCTTATCCGGAATGCTTATGAGTGTTGCTGTGGGATGTTTATCGTGGTATGTCACCAGACCGAAGAACCGACAGACAAAGGCCGCGTAAGTGGCCTTTAATTGGGATACCCTTTAGTTACAACATTCTAATAGCTCATTCCATCCTCCGCTCATCCAGCAAACATAACCTCCCTGCCCCTCCCCACTACAGAAAGTGGCGCGCCCCGCCCGTACGGGCGGAATCTAATCGCTTAATTTTGAATGTTGTAACTAAACATACTCATTGCTGTATTGCCACAAGGTTTCGCAGCAAGGGAGGATACCGAAAGTAACGCTGTCACTTTTGCTTTCAAGTGACCAACCAACGGGTACATCACACTGACATACAATAATGTATTTCTTCATGATGTACATCATTGTAATTCATTGTGACATACACTATAGTATGTCCATGTGACATACGCATGCGTACATCACATAGAAATACACATGAGTAAATCACTGTGACATACAAGGGGTACTATGATTATCGTAATCGGTGGTGATAAAGGCGGTACAGGTAAATCACATCTGGCAACCAACTTAACTGTTTGCCTCTCACAACAGGGAAAGAGAACGGGGCTTGTTGAAACAGACCTGAATGGCTCGACCAAAAAATGGAATAAACGCAGAGAACAGGCCGGATTACCGCCCGTCGCATTAAATGAAGCCTATGGCGACATCAGTGCCAAAATAACAAAAATGGCAGATGTAGCAGAAATCCTCATTATAGATACTGCCGGATATGACAGCACGGAGTTCAGAACTGCACTAAAAGTTGCAGACATTGTGATTGTCCCGATCGACCCGCTTGCCCAGGTGGAAGCAGACAGTCTTCAGACTGTGACAAAAATTGTCAGGGATGCGCAAAAAATAAATCCCAGGCTGGCTGCACATGTGCTCCTGTATAAATGCCAGCCAAATACGTTCAGTGAACAACAAGAATTAAGAGACTCTCTCAACAGCCATGATTACTGGCTTAAACCAATGAAAAGCACGGTTTCTTTTCTCCGGGCCTTTGTAAGAGCAATGAATCAGGGAATGGGGGTTCACGAGTTAAAAAGTAATGTTAGCGGTGCCAGCCAGGCAAAAGCACAAATCGAACTCTTGCTGAAAGAACTGGAACTGTAAATCATAGTGACATACACTAATGTACATCATCATGATATACATTAGTGTGAAACAATCAGATTAGAAGGTACATCATGGCAAAGCTGGAACTACCAGAACTAGAACAAAACCAGGAAGTGAACGCCACAAAATTTGTTCAGGACGCAGGAAAACGCCCCACAGAGAACAAAACAAAACTGGCTTCATTCCGCATACCGAATGAATTGCTTGAATTCATTGATAACGAATCAAAAAGACTGCATCGTCCCAAGACAAAAATAATCAAAGCAGCATTACTGGCTTATCAGGATCTGGACGAAAACGAACTCATTAATTTGTGGTTCAGAGCTGACAGAAATGATTAATCATAGCAAGTGGCCCAATAAACTCTTTATCATTTTCTTTTAGATACTTATCTGAATGTACTAACTTCATCACTTTTAAATGTAGTTGTGATTCATTTTTAGTTACTCTTGCAATAAAATACCCTTGTACAGTTGTTGCACGGGTATTTAGGAGCACTAGATGAGCCTTATCGATTTAAGTTTATCAGGATTATCAGAACCAGGAACAAAACTTATTGAAAAAATAAGTGATGCTATTGGTGTGCTTTATGAACCTACAAGAATCAGGAAAAAAGCGAAGGCTGAAGCTGAAGCTAAACGCACAGAGCTAATTTCTAGGTTAGAGCTTGAGGGAATAGAAAAACGGGCAGTTGAGCGTTTTCTCAAACGTGAAACGAAACGACAGGAAAACATTGAAAATATAACAATGCAAGCAGCACAAAGTCTATCTGAGAGTGATAATGTTTCTGATATTGACGAAGATTGGATAGAGGCTTTCTTCAGGGAGTGTGAGGATATTAGTGACGAACAAATGCAAATGCTTTGGGGAAGAATTTTATCCGAAGAAGCAAAGTCAAAAGGTTCGTTTAGTCGTAGAACCTTAAAACTATTATCCACTATAAGCAAAGAAGAAGCGAACCTTATTACTTATTTTGGAAAGTTTGTTTGGCAGGCAAACAAACTCACTCCAATTTTATTTACCGATGAGAATGGAGATACTGAAGGTATAACTTTCGATAAACTTTCGGTTTTAGACTCCTTAGGCGTTATTCAACAAGGCATTGGTTATAGTTTAAGATACAAATTATAAATACTCTCAAGTGTATATTCAGTATGGGATTGCGCAATGATTGCCTAATAAAATTTCTGAAATATTTCTGTATCGCATAATTTTTTATATCAGATAAATTGTACTGGATTTCTTAAAAAATTGCAGTATGATTGCCGCAATTATCCCACCGTTTATTTTTTGAGTAGTTTCTCATGATGCAGCATACTTCTGTGTGGTACCGACGCTCGGTCAGTCCGTTTGTTCTTGTGGCGAGTGTTGCCGTTTTCTTGACCGCGACCGCCAATCTTACCTTTTTTGATAAAATCAGCCAAACCTATCCCATCGCGGACAATCTCGGCTTTGTGCTGACGATCGCTGTCGTGCTCTTTGGCGCGATGCTACTGATCACCACGCTGTTATCATCGTATCGCTATGTGCTAAAGCCTGTGTTGATTTTGCTATTAATCATGGGCGCGGTGACCAGTTATTTTACTGACACTTATGGCACGGTCTATGATACGACCATGCTCCAAAATGCCCTACAGACCGACCAAGCCGAGACCAAGGATCTATTAAACGCAGCGTTTATCATGCGTATCATTGGTTTGGGTGTGCTACCAAGTTTGCTTGTGGCTTTTGTTAAGGTGGATTATCCGACTTGGGGCAAGGGTTTGATGCGCCGATTGGGCTTGATCGTGGCAAGTCTTGCGCTGATTTTACTGCCTGTGGTGGCGTTCAGCAGTCATTATGCCAGTTTCTTTCGCGTGCATAAGCCGCTGCGTAGCTATGTCAATCCGATCATGCCAATCTACTCGGTGGGTAAGCTTGCCAGTATTGAGTATAAAAAAGCCAGTGCGCCAAAAGATACCATTTATCACGCCAAAGACGCGGTACAAGCAACCAAGCCTGATATGCGTAAGCCACGCCTAGTGGTGTTCGTCGTCGGTGAGACGGCACGCGCCGATCATGTCAGCTTCAATGGCTATGAGCGCGATACTTTCCCACAGCTTGCCAAGATCGATGGCGTGACCAATTTTAGCAATGTCACATCGTGCGGCACATCGACGGCGTATTCTGTGCCGTGTATGTTCAGCTATCTGGGCGCGGATGAGTATGATGTCGATACCGCCAAATACCAAGAAAATGTGCTGGATACGCTGGATCGCTTGGGCGTAAGTATCTTGTGGCGTGATAATAATTCGGACTCAAAAGGCGTGATGGATAAGCTGCCAAAAGCGCAATTTGCCGATTATAAATCCGCGACCAACAACGCCATCTGCAACACCAATCCTTATAACGAATGCCGCGATGTCGGTATGCTCGTTGGCTTAGATGACTTTGTCGCTGCCAATAACGGCAAAGATATGCTGATCATGCTGCACCAAATGGGCAATCACGGGCCTGCGTATTTTAAGCGATATGATGAAAAGTTTGCCAAATTCACGCCAGTGTGTGAAGGTAATGAGCTTGCCAAGTGCGAACATCAGTCCTTGATCAATGCTTATGACAATGCCTTGCTTGCCACCGATGATTTCATCGCTCAAAGTATCCAGTGGCTGCAGACGCACAGCAATGCCTATGATGTCTCAATGCTGTATGTCAGCGATCATGGCGAAAGTCTGGGTGAGAACGGTGTCTATCTACATGGTATGCCAAATGCCTTTGCACCAAAAGAACAGCGCAGTGTGCCTGCATTTTTCTGGACGGATAAGCAAACTGGCATCACGCCAATGGCAACCGATACCGTCCTGACCCATGACGCGATCACGCCGACATTATTAAAGCTGTTTGATGTCACCGCGGACAAAGTCAAAGACCGCACCGCATTCATCCGCTGATTTCTCCCTGTATTTTTTCCAAACCCACCGCACACTCCATTCGTATTATGGGCGGTGGGGTGGGGTTTGTTATGCCGTATTTATCAAATAAACGCCTACTTGCTGAGATGAGTATCGCTCTTGTCATGGCGATCGTTGCCACGCTGACCCTTGAGCACAGTCAGATTAATCTGATGGTCGCTGATTGGTTTTATCTGGGTATGGGGCATTGGATGGTTGCCAAGCAAGCTTTTTTGCCAGATTTGCTACTGTATTCTGGACTAAAAAAGCTGCTGATGGCGATGCTGATCTACTTGCTGGTTGCGACCATTTGCCGTGCTTATCATGAGAAAAAGGGCAATGCTATCACTGCCAAGTGGCTTGTCCCAGTGACAAAATTTCGCGTGCGTGAGCTTGCGTATCTGGTGCTGACTTTGATCCTAGTGCCGACAGTTGTCGCGTCATTGAAGGCATATACTCATGTGGTCTGCCCTGTGCATTTGACGATTTTTGATGGTACGCTGCCGTATTTGCCGATGCTTGATAGTATGCGTAACACCATTCCTGATAAGTGCTTTCCTGCGGCGCATGCCAGTAGCGGATTTGCGCTGTTTGCCTTTGCGTTTGCGCCAAGTTTGCGCCGCCGTCGTGGTGCGATCATCATCGTGGTGATGGCATTGGGCTGGGCGATGGGCTGCTATAAGATGATTATTGGCGATCATTTTTTGAGCCATACGGTGGTGTCGATGATGCTTGCGTGGGCGATGTCGGCAGGGCTTGCGTGGGTGTTTTTTAAGAAGGGTGAACAAGTTTAATCGGCTTTAAAAGTAAAAACGGTCGTATCGGTTATTACGGAACGGTTTTTTCAGTTGAGTTTCAAAGCGATGATTCATCAACCTGGAAACTACCAATAGGAACGGCTTTACTTACGCCTATCGGTCAAGAATTGATGAAAATATGCGGTTCCACTCCAGATATTGCGTATTTAAATAAATTCCTCAACAAAATAAATGTTGAAGGAAGCCAGGTAAAACTATCAATTATTAATATGTAAAGAGGTCGAGTTACCTGTCTGAGTTCCACTAACCATAATTAAAAGCGACCGCAAAAACTGCCCAGTGAAAACTGTGTTGCCAGTAATCACAAATGCAGCAAGTACTAATAAAGAGCCTGTTAAGCCCGCAAATATGTGGGCTTATTTTTAATTACTCTTCATCATCCCGCAGGAACTGACAAAAATCTTCGCTCCCCATCATATCGACAGTGTTTTTAAATTCGAAAAAAGAAATTCCTGTCATAGCACACACGCGCTGGATAATCAGTTTTTTCTTTTGCTGTCTGACGGTTGCGGTTTCACCAAACTGGATAACAGCCAGGACTGTTTCATCATATGATTTCAGGACAAAATCACAGGTTATATTCTGCACTTCACGGATTAAATCTTTTACAGCTTCCTCGCTACCATGAGGACGAACAAATTCAATGAGCCGTATTTTGGGAAAAACGGAATAATCAGGTATAATATTACGTGAAAGAATGCCTAAAAACTCTGATTCATTATTTGAGAGTAAGGGTACTTTAGTAAAACAATCAACCTCCCCAATGGCTGTAAAAGCATTGGTTGTCAAAGCTGGATTGTTCTTAATAAAATCAGAGAATACATTTTCAGCTGATGGCAAAACAACAGCAGAATTATGTTGTTCATCTCGTTTTTTATTACGGTTAAATATCATTTCATATTCCTTTTAAAAGAGCCTGCGGCAGGCACAGGCAAAAACATCGTTTTTGGACAATCTGATTCAAATGTTAACATTTGACATCGGATTGTCTATCCTGCATTGTTCTTTACTGTCTGTAAGATCGGCGCTCATTCTTCCGGCGTTCTCCCGATACCAAAAAGACGGAACGCAAAACGGCTTTCGATCCACCATTCAAAAATCTGCTCTGCGCAACCACAAACAGTTAAGGCGATCCATGCAGCAAGAACAACGTAACTACTGACATCTGCACCCATGTACCAGGCGATAGTTAAACCCATCACTGCGATACCGCCTAAAAACTGCAACAAGAAACGAAATCCCGCAAGAATCCCCAATGGAATAACAACAACCAGATAAAGGGAAGCAGCCAGAAGGTATCTGACAGGTGTCAGCAGATAAAAGAACCTGGATATTTTCTTTTTGTCAGAATAAACGGCATCATTTGCAACATCGGTTGAATGATCATTCATGCTGTCCCTGATTCTTTGAAAATCTACGATATTATCCTTCATATTGTTATGACCTCAATTTTCAGGTGGGTACATTTTATCAAACATATTAGTAAACTCTGAGTCTTCCCTGGTATCGCCCTCATAACCAATTGTATAAGAGAACTTTAATTTATAAACTTTTCTCCCAATTTTTTCTGAAACTACGAAACTTAAGTTCTTTACTTCCGTATGTTTCATGATTTCTTTTACTGATTTATTAAGAACATCTCTTTTAAAAGCAGGATAATCTGGATACTTATAATCCTTCACCCCCCCCGCCCCTATTGTATAAAGATTCAATTCATCTTTAAGTTCATCTATTGTCATTTCAAAACTATTCGCGCGAGAATTATTACTATATATTTTACGAATGAGTTGATATAGTGATGCAGCATTAACACTTGTCAGTCGAACAACAGATAATAAAACTTGCGTTGTATAACGTTTTTCTTCACCAATAAGTTTACATAAAAATCTTTTCGCTTCTTTCGTAAACTTGATCCCCACTCTACCTTCATTCCTGTAATAAGTAGAAAAAACAGTCAGACTCAAATTCATTGAATCAGGTACATTACTTTTAGTGAACTTAAATCCCAAATCACTACTCAGTTCTAATATTTCATCATGTTTCAGCTTAAGAAGCGTCGTATCTAATATATTAGAGCCATCCCTCAAAGCAAGATAAGCCGCATCAGGCTTAACCTGAACCCATTTAATGTAATCGGCAACTGTCACATAAAATATGTGATCATCATCGAATTCATTTTTAGAGTTTATCTGGCACATGGCTAAAAATAAGACTTTTTTAGCAGCCATAGGCAATGTTGACAGCGTTGAATTCAATTCATTTCGATGTCTCACTTTTGTTAAGCGAGAAAGGGAAGTCTTATTTGTCGTCATTCTCATTGTTCCAACACTCTTGATAATCAGACTTTAACACCAGAAACATGATATTACAACACAATCAATATCATGTTTAACCGAGTATCTTCTCATGTTTCATATCTGTGATTTATCTCACAAAGGTAATCCATGCTCAAAATCCACACTGGATTCAAGGCAGATTAACAACAGATTCAAAATAGATTCACCAGAAAGAACAACGAATTAGTATTCTTATGACACATTTTGTGGATATCACCGAGGAAGCTCTCATGTTTAACCGAGGAAGCTCTCATGTTTAACCGAGGAAGCTCTCATGTTTAACCGAGGAAGCTCTCATGTTTAACCGAGGAAGTTATCATGTTTAACCGAGGAAGCTCTCATGTTTAGACAAAAAACACGCTTAAAATCAATAAATTAGAGCTACTCTAAGTTTTTAAGTTTTTAAGAAAAACAAGAAAAGATAAGGCTTTTAATGCGTGCGAATATTCAGGAACTGTGGATAACTCAACAAAACCAGCAACGATGATGGTTCCTTACCATAAATCTGTCCCCTGATGATTATTACCCGCAAGCTAAAACAAACATCATCAATCATTAAAACTCATAACTTTCAATAACATAAAATCATCAAAAAAATATTTGATGCCTTATGTATCTCAATTTTCAAGACCATAAATTTGTCCCTAGTTAACTTTAACTTATTGAAATAAATATAATATTCGTGCGTACTGATCCTAATGTCACATCGCAAAAATTCCGCTTCCTCGCTCACTCAGTCGCTACGCTCCTGCCGTTCGGCTGCGGCGAGCGGTATCTCCTTTCTCAAAACCAGAGAGATTCAGATCATATGATCCGTTATTTGATCCTTTTTGGATCTTCCACTAAGAAGCCCTGAATCGCGCTCTGCCGCTTCGTTCGATACAACCATGAGGAAAACCATGCGAAATGAAAAAAATCGCTTAAAATGCGATTCAGAGCGTTTTAGGGAGGTTCTGTTAGTTCACGTATAGGAAATTGAAAAACCAGTCGATACCATTGTCCACGCCTTATGCCACGTGAGCCTTTCTGCTTTTCCCACCACTCCGGTGGTTTCCCTCTCTCTATGGTCGATTTTTATACCGTAACAGGCTGTTTTTTATACTTTCACCGATTCCCGGGCACACTTAGCCTGTGTCAGGCCGGCATATACCTCAGTAGACTGATATCCCGCGCGTTTTTCTTCAGCCCTGATACATTCAGCCCCGCAATGGCCCGGCGGTATACCATCCGGCAGCCACACAGCACGCATTCGAACGGGTCACGACTCAGGAACTGTTTCACCATTTGTGCATAGCACACTTTCGCCACTGGTTCCGGTTTATCCATCCCCAGTGCACGGTACACCTGCGGCAGCTTCTCTCCACACACACGGTTGGCAAGGAACCCGAAGTACCTCACCATCTTAAAAAACTTCTCCGGGATGTGCTGTTTCAGCCTCGCGACCAGCTCACGCTGTGTCAGCGTTTCCGTCGCCGTTTCTCCCGTTTTGTGGTCCAGGTAACGGAAGCTCAGGCTTGCCCCTCCGTTGTAATGAGCCAGTCGGGAAGCCGCTATTGGTGGCTTCTTCAGATAACGACCCAGGTAGCGTGCCGTATTCCGCCCTCCGGCTGTCTTCTTCGACATGTACACATGCCAGTATTTTCCGCCGGATTTCAGCACCAGGCTTCTCCACTGTGATTCCGTCGTGATATGTGACAACGACTCCGGCATTGCCATCCCCTCTGACCACGCTTTCAGAAGCAGCTGCCGCATATTCCACATCCACCGTGAACGCATCGCGTCTTTCAGGAAGCTCAGCTTTTTCCACTGACCATGCTTATTCAGACCTCCACAGGTTACAGACACATGTACATGCGGATGCCAGTTGAGACGACGGCCATACGTGTGGATGGCGCAGAAGATACCGGGTTCCAGCCCCCGTTTTCGGGCGGCATACAGCAGATTCTCCACCGCCAGACGGCACACGTCATTCAGCAGCCAGCGGTTGCTTTCGAACACCGGCCACAGCGTGTCCGGCAGGGTGAAGACCAGATGTACCCAGTCGCAGTCAGGAAGACGATTCAGCTGTGTTGCTGTCCACAGGTCTGTGGCCTTCTTTCCGCAGGACGGGCAGGCACGGCTGCCGCATGAGTTGGTCAGGTACTTTACGTGCTGACAGTCCGGGTTATCACACCCGAACTCTTTTACACCCAGTATCCGTGTGCCGCAGGCCAGCATTTTGGTGACGGCTTCAACCTCGATATCGCGCAGACCGCCCGCATCCAGGAAGGACGTCCAGCACTGGTTGGCTGTGAACAGACGTTTCAGAGGGCGGGGAGTAAAACCGGACAACATGAGGATGGATTAAACCCCGGTATCCTGTAGCAGGGTAAGGGCTGCTGTATCGCCACGGCGCTTCAGGATGGAGGTCGTCACCATCGCAGGTGGTGGGTCCATGGGTTTGAGCATTTTCATCCAGTCCCATTCTCGTTGTGAGAGCTTCTCAGCACCAACAGAGAGCAGAACTGTATCGATACTTTTGCGGGTCAACATAAGGGGATGAGTCCTTAATAAAACAGGTCCTCAGAGCATACATATTCTGCGGGGCGTGCGGCAACAACAGGACGAACCGGGGCGGTTTTCAATTTGCAGCCGCCAGGCTGCCGTGGTTCTCCTGCATTGCGCCCGTAGTTCGCTAACGCTCACACGCGCAGTACAGCGCCCCGCCATGCTGCAATGCACCAGGGCGGGGTAAACTCGCTTGCGCTCGCGCTAACTGCGGCATTCTGCGGCGCAAATCAGCATAATCATGGCCTGCTGGTCAGTTGGGCTTTGCAGGGTGAAGGGATGGCCTGTGCACCCTGGTACGTTCGTCAGCGGCTGCGCCGCGCTTCGGGGCGATGTGGCTCCTGTGCTGCCCTGGTATTTTCGTTCGCCCCTTCCATCCGCTTACGCGGATTAAAAAACGTGATAACAATCACTTATCGAGTAAAAAAACGGGAGAAAACTTGCAAATACGACTTAAAGGTCGTATTATTGTTTCATCGAAAGGGGAATGGCCCCTCTCACAATAGCCCAGCAGGGCAGGAGATTAAAAAAATGAATATCCAGGAAGCATTAAACGTTTTTGGATTATCCGGCGAATTAACTGAAAAAGATATCAAAGCAGCATACAGAAAAGCCGCTTTAAAATATCATCCAGATCGTAACCCGTTAGGGGCTGAACTGATGAAAGCGGTAAATGCAGCTTTTGATGTATTGATGGCAAATATTGATAAAATAAATCAGTTCCAGAGCACTGATGAACATGCACGATATAATTACGGTGATGACCTGGAAAAAGTATTAAACGTTCTTTCTGGTTTATCTGGTCTGGTATTTGAAGTGATAGGTAACTGGGTCTGGATTAGTGGAGAAACCATTACACATAAGGAAACTTTAAAAGAAATCGGGTGTAAATGGGCGGCAAAGAAAAAACAATGGTTTTATCGTCCAGACGAACATAAAAGTTACTGGAATCGTGAAGAACACACGATAGAAGAAATCCGCGCAAAATACGGTACAACCGGACAGCGCAGGGCGACAGGGTGGCAACGCGTGGAAACCAGAGCGTAACCAGAACGGGGGCGAGAAGCCCCCGATATTATAGCCAGCCCGTCTTTTGGGGCATCGAACCCAAAAAGACGGGAACAGCAGCCACGTAGCAAAAAGGGAAACAGATGAACTCTTTTTTTGAACAATATCACCCTGTCTTTGAAGTTGTCTGCCGTATCCTGGGGAACGGCTGGCGCGTGAACAAACTTGATGATTGTTCGTCTCGTATAAAACTGACGTCACCGCAGTTTAAAAATTACTCTGTGCATATTCGGATGGAAAAAGACCGCTTTTCTGTGGTGGGGAGTGTGGATAGTCGTTCCTGGCGTAGTCCGCATCATGTTTGCACGTTATCCAGAAAACGGAATCCCGTTGATATTGCAGCCGATATCGAGCGAAAAATTCTGGTAAATGCTTCGCAGGAGGTGTTACAGGCGATTGAGTATGAGAAACACCAGGTGGAAAAAAAGGACGAAATTCTGATCCTGAAAGGTATGTTATCGCAACTTGTCCAGCTTGAAAGCTGGTATGGGGCATTGACAGGCTTTAAAGCTGAAAACGGATTGAACGGTAAAGTCACCGAACAGGGCGACAGTTATGATTTACAGATTCGGGGCTTGAGTATAGATCAACTTGTTAAAATTACAGGGTATTTGAAACAGTTATGAGAAAAAATAAAGGTGATGTGACTTATTTTCTTGAAAAAGAAGGTGACAATTACAGGCTTACAAAAAGGATAAAAGCCAGAACAAATGTTAAAATCGGGAACAAAACTACGAAAATTACATTGTATGATGCTGTACTGAATGAGAATGAATTACAACATATTGATTTTACGTGTGCCGGATTAAGGGAAGACGATGAGACGCCAGTTAAGAATTTAATTAAGGAGTTTATGTTAAATGAAACCCGATAATACACCTGAAAATGTAAAAAAATTACGTTTAAAAGCAGGATTAACACAAAAGGAATGCAGTCATATTTATGGTGTTGGGCTAAGAACCTGGCAGAAAAAAGAGGAAGTTAATACTCAAAACAGTCAAAGTCTGTCACTGGTTGAGTTTGAGTTTCTTTTGTTACTTGCAGGAGAACATCCTGAATACGTGCTCTGCAAAAGGGAGTCAAAATAAAATGACCTGTGATGGTTTTATATTAGTACCTGGAGTTGCGCTCGTAGCTCGCTGACGCTCACACGCGCAGTACAGCGCCCCGCCATGCTGCAATGCACCAGGGCGGGGTAAACTCGCTTGCGCTCGCGCTAACTGCGGCATTCTGCGGCGCAAATCAGCATAATCATGGCCTGCTGGTCAGTTGGGCTTTGCAGGGTGAAGGGATGGCCTGTGCACCCTGGTACGTTCGTCAGCGGCTGCGCCGCGCTTCGGGGCGATGTGGCTCCTGTGCTGCCCTGGTATTTTCGTTCGCCCCTTCCATCCGCTTACGCGGATTAAAAAACGTGATAACAATCACTTATCGAGTAAAAAAACGGGAGAAAACTTGCAAATACGACTTAAAGGTCGTATTATTGTTTCATCGAAAGGGGAATGGCCCCTCTCACAATAGCCCAGCAGGGCAGGAGATTTAAAATGAAATGCTCATCTGTTTTTACTTCAACCACTAATCATGTTTTCACATTCGAACGAGTAACGCTTTGCACTATTATCCTTATGCATAAGGATACTGGACAACAGTATGTTGTCATATTTACTGATAACAATAAAATTCGTGACTATAAAGCCGGAATTGTTCCTCAGTTTGGCGAACTTAAGCAGAGTGATGTTGATTTAGTCCTTTTCTACAGGGACGAATATGAAAAATATTTTGATTCATTAAAAGATGGCGATGAATGCTTGAGTTTTAAAGATTTTATTGAGTGTCTTTGTTAAGCATTATGAATGCAGGGGCATCCCTGCATTTTCTGGAAATTTCAATATTGATTCTGAAATTGTCTATTAACATCAATGCAAGGGAAATTCATGAAAACGTTAAAACAAGCCGCAATGCAGTTTGCATCTGATCTGCGTAATAATCGCTGTTTTAAAGCTGCTTATAATGATGCTCTGTTAGAGCTTGATCGGGAAGATTTAAACGCCATTGTACAATGCACATTTCTTTTTGAGCCAAAACGAACATTAGCCGAACTTGATAAATTAATTAAAAAGATAGAAGTAGAAGAAGATTATGAGTTTTGTGTATCCCTTGATAAAGGTAAAGGATTACACGAAGTCAGAACATTTAAAAGTGAGCGTGAGGCGTTGGATGCTTATCGCATTTTGACTCTTTACGGATACACAGTAACTATAGAAAAGAAGGAGGGTAATGACTGACTATTCAAGGTGTGATCAGGTTGTTCCACCAACCTGATCACGTTATCGACAATCAAAACTGAATGAGGTTTTTAAATGTCAACGCGGCAGATCGTACAGCTTGCTGATTCCCTTGTCAAAGGCTGGGAAACCAGAATTCCGGCAATGAAATTTAGCGAATGGGATCAATTCCGGTGGTGGTTAAACTACTTGCAAGGGTATGAAATGTTTTAAATAAAAAAAGGGGCTTTCTGCCCCTTTGTATTTTTTGACAAAAATGCCATGTGTAACTATAATTAGTTGCATATCTATAGGGGATGGATTTATGGGGAAAACAGATAAGCTACTGGCAAAGTTTTTAAACAGTAAAAAAACGTTTGAATGGGATGAACTGGTCGTTTTGTTTTCCTCTTTGGGATATGTCAAAAAGGAAATGCAGGGGTCAAGAGTGCGGTTTTTCAATGCTGAAATCAATCACACCATATTAATGCATCGTCCACATCCGGAAAGTTATATCAAAGGTGGTACGCTGAAAGCAATTAAACAGAATCTGAAAGAGGCTGGATTATTATGAAACATTTAAAATATAAAGGATATTTAGGCACGGTTGAACCCGATTTTGAAAATAATGTCCTGTATGGAAAACTGGCGTTTATTCGGGACCTGGTAACTTATGAGGCTTCTACATTAGCTGAACTGGAACAGGAGTTTAAAACATCTGTTGATCTGTATTTACAGTCTTGTGTGGAGGATGGAAAGGAACCTGATACCCCGTTTAAAGGCGTGTTTAACGTCAGGCTTGATCCAGAACTGCATCGTCGGGTAGCAGAAATGGCGATGGAAGAAGATTTATCGTTGAATGCCTTTGTTAATAAGGCTCTGGAAAAAGAAGTCAGCAATCATCGCGCAGGGGCTTAATTGCCCTTGTTTTTATGCCCTGTAAGGGCATGGGAGGCGCTTTGCGCCGGAAGCCCCGCAGCGCAGCGAGGACTTAAAAAGCGTTACGGCTTCAGCCGTAACAATTCCCAGCCCTGCCAGGCCTGTTTTTTCTTTCACAAATCTTTCAGCTATACGTTTGCCTGATGGTCGAAGACGAAAGAATCTTTCAGCAACGAAATCTGGACATATGCAGCGACGATTTTATAGCCAGGCACAGTGCCACATATGGTACAATCAATGCAGGATAGACAATCCGATGTCAAATGTTAACATTTGAATCAGATTGTCCAAAAACGATGTTTTTGCCTGTGCCTGCCGCAGGCTCTGTTGGGGTGACTTATGAAGATGATAGCGTTCAGGCTAAGTGATGATGAGTTAAAATTTGCAGAACATAACGCTATTTTAAGTGGATTTACCAGTATCAATGCTTTTGCTAAGCATAACGTGCTTAATATTGAAACCAAGCCTGTTAACATCCCAGTTAATAATGAACCAGCAAAGCTGGTATCAGTGCGTCTTTACCCTCATGAAATAGAACTTGTTAAACGTAATGCTGCTCTTCACGGCATGAGCATGAGCAGAGAAATTGCTATTCGTGTGCGTCAGTCTTTGTTAAAGAGTGAAGTCTGTCTTTACCCTGATGAAGTTAAGGAACTTAAAAAACTATCAACTGCTGTAGATCGTGTTGGTCGCAACATTCATTTTATCATAAAAGGTGAAAGATTCTGTACGGTTAACGATCCAGATTTCAGAAAAGACGTTATTGAAGTGATTGAACTGTGTAAGCAAATTGATTCAAAACTTGAAACGTTAACCAAGAGTGTTGTTAACAGATTTGGGTGATTTATGGGTGTGTATGTAGAACAGGAATACCGTATTAAACGCGCTAAAGGGACTGGGCGTGATCCGAAATCTCCTAAGTTATCGGGAAGACATATACATGCCAGTAAATCGGCTTTTAATCATAAAGTCAGACATGGTGCGGACAAGAAAGCATATACCTGGACACCTACAAAAGAAGTCACTTTTAAAATCACTGGCTCAGGTAAAACAGCCGCAGGCATCAAAAATGGTATTGATTACATTACCCGTAATGGTGAACTTGAGGCTTACTGTTATGATGGAAAAGGTTCAGAGCAAACAGGGAAAGGAGAAGACTTTAATAGGGAGTTTACTTCAACTTTATCTAAAGGAAATGATTACTCCAGGACATATCGTGGAGAAAACATCGATCATGTGAAAAACATGGTCTTTTCACCACCACCAGAAGCTGGAGTAAGCAGGGAAGACGCTCTGAAAGCTACGGTAGAATTTCTTAAAGAGACTTATCCAAACCATGCTTTCGTTGCCGTATACCATGATGATAAAGAAGATCATCCTCATGTACATGTTAATATTAAACTTCGTGATGAAGAAACAGGAAGAAGATTAAGACTTACTAAATCTGAAACCAGGAAGTTCAGAAACGGTTTTCATAGAAAACTGAAAGGTATGGGATATGATGTTACCGCTACCTGGAAAAAAGATCCCGAACGTAAACGGGAGATTGAGCGATTACAGGCTGAAAATCCGAAAAGACTCCGGAATGTTTACAAGGTGGTGGATTTTGGGGAGACTTCATATCAGAATAAGGCAGGGGAAAAACGAACACCTTTCCTCACTTATGAAACTTTAAAAGGTGGAAAACAGGTTACGATTTGGGGTAAAGACCTGAAAAATCATTTCGAGTCTGAAAAGCTCCAGCCAGGAACGCTTATCAAAGTAAAAAAACTGGCTCCTACGCTTGTACGTAGTCCAATGTTTAATGATGATGGAACTGTTGCAGGCTACAGGGAAACGCATCGCAATAACTGGCAGATTGAAAATATTGCCCTTGAGCGGAACAGAGAACGTCAGGTTCATGAGCGTGAAACCAGGCAGCCGGAAGAGAGCGACGTTAAAAAGCAGCTATCCAGAAAACATGAGCAAGGTCACAATATCGGGTTTGCTCTTGAACACGGGTTTACAAAGGATTCAGAAGAACATAAAAAACTAAGAATACAGCAAGAGAGGAACTGGAAAGGCCTGGGATTTTAATTTGATTTTGGCGCAGGTGAACAAAGCGGCTACTTTGCTCACCTGCTGATCACAACAACCTACGAGGGAGGTTATCATGACTGAGCATGATGCTATCTGCATTTCTGGACTTCATCAAATTTTTAGTGATGAAGAACATTTGAGTGAGCAACAAAAAGACATTATTCTGATGTACGCTTATGGCTATACCCTGAATGAAATTGCTGATTTCAAAGGACTAAAGCCTTCAACTGTCAGAAAATATCTCGATTCTGTAAGAGCTGAACTGGGAGGTGTCTCGTTGGCAGGGATCAGAACACTGGTACTCATTCGGACTAATGCCCTTCTCGTGTCAAGTCTTTCCAGGATCAGTGAGAGGGGGAATTTATGAAAAAATATCTGCTTTTTGCTTTGCCGTTCTTCGTTGTTGGTTGTAGTGAAGAAGTAAAAAGTGTGGATTGGTGGGGGCAGCATCTTACGGAAGCTAAACAAAAGCAGGCAGAGTGTGAGAAGTCTGGCTCTGATTCTCAGAACTGTAAGAATGTTAAACAAGCATTGTTTATTCAGTCTCAGAAGGATGCTCCAGTCCCTACATTCGATTAACTAATGTTTCAATCATACTAGAGCGCCCATATGGGCGCTTTTTTTTGCATGATCACACGAATCATAATATGACCATTTTGTCAATGTTATTTGATCGTATTGTTGAGCATTGTTATTTTGCGAATCATGTTCGCATCTAAAACAAATCCAAAACACACTTATAGTGGATTGATTAAATGAAGGAGAAATCAGATAAGTCATCGGAAAAAGGGGTTTATGTCACGATAAAACTCGATCCCAGGTTGAATGCATTTATCGAAGAGAAAACGAAAACATCTTTGCTTAGTAAGAGGAAGCAAATTATTTACTTATTAATGCAGAGTATGCGTATTGATGGATATATGGAGCGTTAGCTATGGCGTCTTTATTCCCAGCCTTGTTGCTGTGTGCGGCGTCAGTTCATCCGGATACGATAAATGATATTGCACGGGTCGAGAGTGGCTTCAATCCTTATGCTGTGGCTGAAATTATTCCTGAAAGGGAACGCGGTAGCTATGGCAAAAGTGTTATCAGTCATATGCCCAAAAGTAAGGAGGAAGCTCTAACAGTTATCAGAGAAATTGAAAACAGAAAAAGACGTTATTCTGTCGGATTGATGCAGATTACCAGCAGTAATTTTTCTTTTTATTCCACGTCCGCAGAAAAACTCCTTGATTCGTGTGAAAACTTGTCTGTTTTCGAAAAGATTATCGTGGATTGTTATAAACGAGGGAGGAGCCTGGAGAATGCGCTTAGTTGTTACTATACAGGAAATTTTAGTAACGGTAAGCGAAAAGAAAAAGAATTTAATAATACAAGTTATGTTGAGCGAATTGGTTATACAGGGAACGAAAAAAAATATGTTGTACCAGGTACAAGAAGCAACGGGGGAGAACAGCGAAAAAATCGTTCACACAATGCGTCAGTTATCTGGCCCGAAACCATTCTGAAATCTGCTTTTGTTGATAACTCACATCCAACAAAAGTTATTAATTAACAGGACTTATAAAATGTCATTTAAGAAATCAGTATGTAATCGTATCAGTTCATCTGTCACTGCTGTAATGCAGCGTAAAAATAAGGTAGTTATGGCAGTCGCCGGGGCAACAGTTGCATCACCGGCCTTTGCGGATGGATTTTCAAAAGCGGAAACACTGCTGGAAAAGGTTAAAACAGGGCTTAGTGGCCTTTCACTGGTCACGGTGACTATTGCCTGTCTGTGGGTCGGCTACAAGGTTCTGTTTGGTGGAAGCACGATTCGTGAATGCTCACCTATCATCATCGGGGCAATTGTTATCGCCAGTGCGGCTGAAGTTGCATCAATGATGGTTAACTAATAAAGCGGGGACGATAGTATGTCTACACTTTATAAAGCGATGACACGCCCTGCTATGTATGTGGGTGTTCCTGTCGTCCCTCTTACTGTGGTTGCAGGGGCGTTATTTCTGGCGGGGGTTTATATCAGCAAGCTGATCTGGCTGGCTATTCCTGTCGCGGTTTTTGTTCTCAGAATGATCACTAAACAGGACGACCACATTTTTAACCTTTACTTTCTTAAGCTGAAAATGCTCGGAAACTCAGTGTGTAATCGTTTTTTTGGCGCACGAGCGTTCCTCTCCGGACAATATGAAGCTGTTGAAATTGATGAGTTTGTTAATGCCATGAAACTGAATGAGCGAATCACTACTGGTAAATATATACCCTATTCAAGCCATGTTGATAAAAATATTGTCAAAACAAAGAACGGTGATTATGTAGCGACATGGCAACTGATGGGGATTAACTTTGAGTCAATCTCTGCGGAGATGTTAGAAACTATTGACTCACAGGTTGCCACTCTTGTTCGTTCATTTTCCGGACTGCCCGTTTCATTTTATAACCATTCATGCAGGGCGAGTTTTTATGATGCCTTTACCACAAAATCAGGTAATAAATATGCTGATATAATATCAGATTGTTACTATGGTTCGATGAAGAAAAATAAATTCAAGGGGAACACTCTTTACTTTACGCTGATCTACAGACCAGATGGGCGTGTAGAAAAACTGGAAAAACGCAAAAAAAGTATTAAAGAAAAGAAAGATGATATTAACATTCATGTGAAGAGAATGAATGAAATGATTAATACATTCTCTGGCGCTCTTGATAAATTTACCTGTAAACTTCTTGGTATGTATGAGGAGAACGGAAAGGTATTTTCTTCTCAACTGTCATTCTATAATTATCTTCTGACAGGGAAGTTGCAAAAAATCAGAGTCACTGATTCTCCGGTGTATAACGTTCTTGGTGGAGTGGATGTATTTTTTAATCATGATACCGGACAGATATGCCGCATTGATGGAAATAAATTCTTTCGTTCTATTGAAATTAAAGATTTCTGTAGTGAGACTGCATCCGGTGTTTTTGATGTGCTCCAGTATTCTGATGCTGACTATATTATTACGCATTCATATACATCCATGAGCAAATCAGAAGCATTGAGTACCATTAAACGTGCGGAAAAACAGTTAAAGAGTACAGAAGATGATGCGGTTACTCAATTGCAGGAACTGGAAAAGGCAAAAAATGATATTGTGTCCGGTGATATATCCTTTGGTTACTACCATTTCACGCTAATGGTAATGGCGGACAGTATCAGGGAGCTTGACGAATCTGTAAGTAAAATTACGGCAGACTTTACTGACCTGGGCATTATTCCGGCATTGTCAACCATGTCATTGCCAGCGGCATATTTTGCCCAACTTCCGGCGGTTTTTCATTTAAGGCCGCGTTTATCTCCGGTATCGAATGTAAATTTTGTTGAACTGGCATCATTCCATAATTTCTACCAGGGGAAACGCGATAAAAACTGCTGGACAGAAGCGGTTGCTATTCTCAAAACACCAAGCAAACAGGCGTATTATCTGAATTTACATAACTCAGTACTGTTTAAAGATGAAACAGGTGAAAAGAATCTTGCTAATACTAAAGTTATAGGAACGGCGGGTTCAGGTAAGACAATGTTTCTGTCATATCTTGCCTGTTCATTACAGAAATACAATAACCCCGAAACTTTTGCTGATTCTGCAAAAAATAAGAAGTTAACGTGTGTCTTTCTTGATAAGGACAGAGGGGCTGAATTATGTATCCGAATGCTTGGTGGGGAATATTACACCGTAAAAAGCGGTGAGCCGACAGGATGGAATCCTTTTGCTCTGGAGGCAACAAAACGTAACCGTATTTTTGTCAAGCAACTGATGGAGATTCTGTGTACCAGAAATGGTGAAAGATTATCGACAAGAGAAAGATTGCTTATTAGCGAAAGTGTTGATGCTGTGATGGATTTTCCTCCTGGCGAAATGCGGGAATATGGCATTACCAGAATGCTTGAGCATCTTATGCAGAGAGATGATCGGGATGAGCAGGAGAACGGGATTATCCTTCGTTTGTCCCAATGGGCTAATGGTCAGGCTCATGGCTGGGTTTTTGATAATGCTAAAGACACATTCAATATTCAGCATGTCAATAATTTTGGCATTGATGGCACCGAGTTTCTTGATGATCCGATGGTATGTGCACCAATTACTTTCTATCTGCTGTATCGCATTACGCAGCTTCTGGACGGTCGGCGTCTTGTTATCTTCCTGGATGAGTTCTGGAAATGGCTACAGGATGAAGCATTCAGCGACTTTGTCTATAACAAGCTGAAAACAATTCGTAAGCTGAACGGGCTGGTTATTCCGGCAACTCAGTCTCCGGATGAAATACTGAAGAATAAGATTTCACGGGCT
>NZ_AP027766.1 GCF_036503815.1 Escherichia coli | reverse complement strand
CTTGATCCTCAACGGTTATCCACAAAAGGATGTAGTAATACGTATCGCAGTCAACGGATATACATACCTCAGTAAATACCGTTGCATATCACAGTATTAGATTATGCATATAACAGTCAACATTTTACATTCCGCAGTCGATCCAGACAGACGTTAAAGCCAGTTACAGCGCATGCTGGAGCGATCCGGGGATCTCTTTTGGATCTCACTATGATCTCCTTGGGATCAATTATTGGATCGAGACCATGAATAACCCAGATACAAGGCCGGAAGCGCCACACCAGATATCCAGACCCCTGGCCTGATTTTCCTGAATACGCTCTGGAAGATTGAGATCTACAGGTACAACAATGAAACATTGACTGCGGTATGCTGAGTCGTCTTTCCTACAGATGCGGTAAGCATCATACCATAGTCAATATATTACATACCGCAGTCAATTTCATTATAACTGGCTGATCCCGAGTCATCTTTAGCAACCCGACGTACGTGCAATCTGTGAGTTCTGTGATTTTCCGCTTCCTCGCCGCTTTCTCACTGTGTGAGATCGCTTACTGCGGCGAGCGGCAGTGATTAATATTGACTGCGGTATGTACTCTTTTGTAATCCCCTGCGTTCTTTCATTACCCAATGTGGTTCACTTTGCACTTTTTCGTGTGCTTTGCGATTTTATTGTTGCTTTGCAATAAATTCCAAGATTTAATAAAATAATGCAAAGTGATGATTAAAGGATGTTCAGTATGGGACTCATGGATACACTCAACCAGTGCATAAGTGCTGGTCATGAAATGACGAAAGCAATCGCCATTGCACAGTTTAATGATGACAGTCCGGAAGCCCGGAAAATAACCCGGCGCTGGAGGATTGGTGAAGCGGCAGATTTAGTTGGCGTGTCATCTCAGGCTATCAGGGATGCCGAGAAAGCTGGCCGGCTGCCGCACCCTGATATGGAAACCCGTGGGAGAGTTGAGCAACGCGTTGGTTATACCATCGAACAAATCAATCACATGCGGGATGTATTTGGTACACGACTGCGCCGTGCTGAAGATGCGTTTCCGCCGGTGATTGGCGTTGCAGCTCACAAAGGTGGTGTTTACAAAACCTCAGTATCCGTTCACCTGGCTCAGGATCTTGCTCTGAAAGGACTCCGTGTTCTGCTTGTTGAAGGCAATGACCCACAGGGAACTGCTTCTATGTATCACGGATGGGTGCCCGATCTTCATATTCATGCTGAGGACACTCTCCTGCCCTTTTATCTTGGGGAAAAGGATGACGCCAGCTACGCTATAAAGCCCACCTGCTGGCCTGGCCTTGATATCATCCCGTCCTGTCTGGCACTGCACCGCATTGAAACCGAGCTGATGGGGAAATTTGACGAAGGCAAATTACCTGCTGACCCGCACCTGATGCTCCGTCTGGCCATTGAAACTGTCGCTCATGATTATGACGTGATAGTTATCGACAGTGCACCCAACCTTGGTATCGGTACGATAAATGTTGTATGCGCTGCTGATGTTCTGATTGTCCCTACTCCGGCAGAGCTGTTCGACTACACCTCCGCACTGCAGTTTTTCGATATGCTTCGTGACCTGCTTAAGAACGTGGATCTTAAAGGCTTCGAGCCAGATGTCCGTATTCTGCTTACCAAATACAGTAATAATAATGGCTCACAGTCCCCGTGGATGGAAGAACAAATTCGGGATGCCTGGGGAAGCATGGTCCTTAAAAATGTTGTGCGCGAAACGGATGAAGTCGGTAAAGGTCAGATCCGTATGAGAACCGTTTTTGAACAGGCTATTGATCAACGTTCTTCAACCGGTGCCTGGCGTAATGCCCTCTCTATCTGGGAGCCTGTTTGCAATGAGATTTTTGATCGTCTGATTAAACCACGCTGGGAGATTAGATAATGAAGCGTGCTCCTGTCATTCCAAGACATACCACACATAGTCAATCGACTGAAGATACTTCATCACCGGCGCCGGCCGCGCCGATGGTGGATTCATTAATTGCGCGCGTGGGTGCTATGGCCCGCGGTAATGCAATCTCTCTTCCGGTATGTGGACGGGAAGTGAAATTTACCCTTGAGGTGCTCCGGGGAGACTCTGTTGAGAGCGCTTCACGCGTATGGTCAGGCAATGAGCGCGATCAGGAACTACTTACCGAAGATGCTCTGGATGATCTCATTCCTTCATTTTTACTGACCGGTCAGCAGACTCCAGCTTTCGGCCGCCGGGTTTCTGATGTCATAGAAATTGCCGACGGCAGCCGTCGCCGTAAAGCCGCAATCCTGACGGAAAGTGATTATCGCGTTCTGGTTGGTGAACTGGACGATGAGCAGATGGCTGCATTGTCCCGACTGGGTAACGATTATCGGCCGACGAGTGCTTATGAACGTGGCCTGCGTTATACAAGCCGGCTGCAGAATGAGTTTGCAGGAAATATTTCTGCGCTTGCCGATGCGGAAAACATCTCTCGTAAGATCATTACCCGCTGTATCAATACGGCCAAATTGCCTAAATCCGTTGTTGCCCTGTTTGCACATCCTGGAGAACTGTCTGCCCGGTCAGGTGAAGCCCTTCAGAAGGCTTTTGCAGATAAAGAAGAATTACTGAAGCAGCAGGCTGAGACTCTCCACGATCAGAAGAAAGCGGGACTAATCTTTGAAGCTGAAGAGGTCATTAGTCTTTTAACATCCGTACTGAAACAATCTCCCGCATCAAGAGTTAATCTGAGCTCACGTCATCAGTTTGCTCCAGGGGCAACAGCATTGTATAAGGGCGATAAAATGGTGCTTAACCTGGATAGGTCCCGCATTCCTGCGGAGTGTATAGAGAAAATAGAAGCCATTCTTAAGGAGCTTGAGAAACCAGGAGTCTGATGCGGACACGCTTTAGTCTACGGTGATCTCCCTTTACTTCATTTCCTTTCTCACAGGCCAGAAAACATAACTGGCCTGAATATTCTCTCTGGGACCACGGTCCCACCTGTATCGCCGCTCAGGTTATCTCCCTGGGACCACGGTCCCACCTGCGTCGTCGGTCAGCTTATCTGCCTGGGACCACGGTCCCACCTGTATCGCCGGTCAGGTTATCTGCCTGGGACCACGGTCCCACCTGCATCGCCGGTCAGCTTATCTGCCTGGGACCACGGTCCCACCTGTATCGCCGGTCAGGTTATCTGCCTGGGACCACGGTCCCACCTGCATCGTCTGTCAGCTTATCTGCCTGGGACCACGGTCCCACCTGTATCGCCGGTCAGGTTATCTGCCTGGGACCACGGTCCCACCTGCATCGTCTGTCAGCTTATCTGCCTGGGACCACGGTCCCACCTGTATCGCCGGTCAGGTTATCTGTCTGGGACCACGGTGCCACCTGTATCGCCGGTCAGGTTATCTGCCTGGGACCACGGTCCCACCTGCATCGTCGGCACATTATTAGTTAGGGACAACGGTTCAATCAATGCCTGTCACGAACAGGTATTGGCTTGTCGCCAGCAACCCGTTGAGCGGAGTAATCACGCAGCAGGACGGCTGTTACAGGCGATGGTGAAAGCTCTGTTGGGATCTGAACGAAGCATGTTGAGTGAAATTTGCAAAATTTCGCAGAGTATGCGGCTTCATCTTTAAATTTCCGCCAGCATTTTTAAAGCCAGCTACCGACGCTGCGCGTTGGCCGGCCCTTCGTCCGGCGGGTAACCAGTACCGGCCGATCTTACGACCCTGGATGAACATCATCCCGTCAGCAGCGTCTCCACTGTGATGTCGTTTTTCACACTGTCCGATCACAAAATAGAACGGGCAGGGACAACATATGGTAGGAAAAGCAGCTGCCAGAGACACAATATATTGATTACCCACAGTAACGGGGGATAACCATGTGGGTAACATATTGAAAGTGCAACACGTTATCTGATTAATTGACTTTGTAAACGCCGCTGAACCATGAAAAAAAACCGGGGGAATCATCACAGCGCATAAACATACCGTTTTGTTTTTGGGTGACGGCAAGGAGGCCCCTTTTATCACCACATACCTTGTCAAAGGTTTCCATTTCTATCCTTATCAGGCTCTTGTCGTTATTTTCAGGAGAGATCCGGAGATGTTTTGTCAGCCAGACAGGATAGGTATCAGCGTTACGCCAGTACTGCAATTCAATCACTGAAGCCATTCCCCAGACAGCGAAGTATAAGAAAACCACACCTGCGATTTTGCTACCCATATTGTTCCTTAACATTGGCTTAATACATTCCTTGCTCCTCGCACCGGAGCACATCACAGATACTGATTGAGATCCACTTCACGCAGCGGCTGGTTTTGACGTTCTGTTATCGTTTGCACCAGGTCTTTTTCGTCCAGCTCATCGAGCATTTGTTCATACAAAGCCGCGGGCACACAATAAAAAACAGGGCGGTTACGGTCAATTATCTCGACCGGGTAGCCGCCGCGGGCACTGGCGGTGGCCACCGGATCGTTTTTAAGTTCGCTGACGCTGGCAGTCACATCACACAGAATGATATTTGTCATGGTTCCCCCCTGAGACAAGTCACCTGTATGATCGGTAAAGTAAGCTCTGGCGGCAAGTCCCTTCTGTCATTTCAACGGTCAGAAACGGGCAACCGGCAGCTCCTTCCAGCGTGTGGTATATGCCGGTGACAGCATCTCCCGTTTCATCTGCCAGTCCGGCGCAATACCCCGTCCGGCAAACCAGACTTTCCCGAGTCCGGAATGATTAATGCCGTCGAGTACCTTCATCAGCGCATCGCTGTGCGGCCGTGGCTGCACGTCATCGAACAGATTCAGCTGCGCGACGCCGTTCGGACTGAAATCATTGAGCATTATCCCCGCTTTTGCGTAGCGGTGGCCATCGAGCCATATCCTGTCCAGAGACCTGACCGCTGCCGCGATAATGTCCCGGGTGTCACGGGTAGGGGTGTTCAGTTTTTCCGTGGCCACGTTACCGTAATACGGCTCATTAACCGCAAAAGGGGATGTCTTGATGAAGGTGCTGATATGCCGGCAGTACTGTCGCTCACCGCGCAACTTTTCCGCCGCGCGCTCGGCATACTGGCAGACGGCCTGGCGCATTTCTCCGTAGGTGGTGATCCGCTGCCCGAAGCTGCGACTGCAGACAATCTGCTGTTTCGGCGGCGGCGCTTCCTCCAGCGAAATGCAACTCTCGCCGTTCAGCTCACGTACCGTGCGCTCCAGCACTACGTTGAAGTTTTTCCGGATAAATGTAGGGTTCGTCAGCGACAGCTGCAGGGCGGTGGTGATCCCCATAACGTGCAGCTTTTTCGCTATCCGGTTCCCCACGCCCCAGATTTCTTCCACCGGCTGCAGGCTGAGTAATTTTGCCGTTCTGCGTGGATTTTCGGGCGACAGCGCCAGCACCCCACTGAATTGTGGCCATTCCTTTGACGCCCACTGCGCCGATTTGGCCAGTGTTTTTGTGGCGCCGAAGCCGACACCGATCGTCAGTCCGGTTCCACTGAGAACATGCCCACGCAGCTGCCTGCCAAAATCCTCCAGATCCATACAGTGGCTAATTCCCCGGGCATCCAGGAAACATTCGTCAATTGAGTATTGTTCGACGCGGGGCGACAGCTCTTCCAGCAGGGCGACCACACGGTTACTCAGGCTCGCGTAGAGCTCGTAGTTGCTGGAAAAAACGTACAGTTTTTCAGGAAACTGCGCCTCTTTGAGCTGGAACCAGGGGGTTCCCATCTTTATACCCAGCCGTTTGGCTTCAGCACTCCGGGCAATAACGCAGCCATCGTTGTTACTGAGAACGACGACAGGTTTGCCGCGCAAATCCGGCCTGAAAACCTTCTCGCAACTGGCGTAGAAGGAGTTGACGTCTGCCAGGGCGAACATCAGTCTGCCCTCCGGGTTTTATGAATGAAGGCCGTCACCACGCCGAAAATTTGCAGAGTTTCCGGATCCGGGTACAGGGAAGGGAAGTCCGGGTTCATCGCCTGCAGGGCTGGCCGCGGCGTCAGAAGCAGGCGTTTTACCGTAAATTCACCCTCAATTTCCGCGATAACAATATCCCCGTGCCGCGGCTGTTCTGCTTTATCCACGACCATCAGATCGCCGGAATAGAGGCCAATATCAGTCATTGAGTTGCCAATCGCTCTGACAAAATAGGTGGAGTGGCGCCGGTGAATGCAGTACTCATTCAGATCCAGTTCAGACTCAGTATAGTTTGCTGCCGGTGACGGAAAACCCGCAGGGCATCGCTCTGTGAACAAAGGAATTTTTACTATGCTGGCTTCTGATACTGCAGGAATGAACTTCATCGTTTTTTCCCTCGCTTAAAACTGTATATGCATGGGTCTTCCCTTGTTGTGGTGGCTGAAGGCATGATAATGGTGTATTTAATCGCCAGAGGTCACCGCCATGGACGAAAAGTCCCTCTACGCTCATATTCTCAACCTGTCCGATCCGTGGCAGGTAAAGTCCCTTTCTCTCGATGAAAATGCCGGTTCTGTTACTGTCACTATTGAGATCGCTGAAAACACCCGGCTAGCCTGTCCGACCTGCGGTAAATCCTGTTCTGTTCACGATCACCGTCATCGTAAATGGCGCCATCTTGATACCTGCCAGTTCACCACTATTGTTGAAGCCGATGTTCCACGAATTATGTGTCCGGAGCATGGCTGCCTGACGTTGCCTGTTCCGTGGGCTGGCCCCGGAAGCCGGTATACGTTGCTATTCGAATCGTTCGTTCTCTCATGGCTGAAAATCAGCACCGTTGATGCTGTCAGGAAGCAACTTAAGCTCAGTTGGAATGCGGTTGACGGCATTATGACCCGGGCAGTTAAGCGAGGTCTTGCCCGGATAAAAAAGCCATTATCCGCCCGTCATATGAATGTGGATGAGGTCGCCTTTAAAAAAGGACATCGTTACATAACGGTGATCTCCGATCGCGATGGTCGGGCGCTGGCCTTAACGGATGATCGCGGCACAGAGAGTCTTGCCGGCTATCTTCGCACGCTCACTGATGGGCAGTTGCTGGCTATCAAAACGCTCTCAATGGACATGAACGCGGGCTATATAAGAGCAGCGCGTATCCACTTACCCAGTGCGGTTGAGAAAATCGCCTTTGACCGCTTCCATGTGGCGAAGCAACTGGGCGAGGTAGTTGATAAAACCCGTCAGAATGAACATCCGCACCTCCCTGTTGAAAGCCGACACCAGGCAAAAGGAACCCGCTTCCTGTGGCAGTACAGCGATAAGTGGATGACCGAATCCCGGCAGGAAAAGCTGATGTGGCTGCGTGCACAGATGAAGCTGACGAGCCAGTGCTGGGCGCTGAAAGAGCTGGCAAAGGATATCTGGAACAGGCCATGGAGCGAGGAAAGACGGAGTGACTGGCAGAGATGGTTGGCGCTGGCGGCTAACAGTGACGTTCCCATGATGAAAAATGCCGCGAAAACGATAGGAAAAAGGCTGTAGGGGATCCTGAATGCGATGCGACACAGTGTCTCAAACGGAAATGCGGAGGCACTTAACAGCAAGATCAGGCTGCTGAGGATAAAAGCCAGGGGATACCGAAACCGGGAGCGCTTTAAACTGGGGGTGATGTTCCACTACGGAAAGCTGAATATGGCGTTCTGAGCCTTCCCACCATGATCGGGGAAGACCCATATGCATACAGTATAAGGGGCGGTGAAATTTCTGCAAGTGATGGGGGGATAGCCGGTCAGAACGTCCCCGAAAACAAACCGCCCCCGGTTTCAGGAAGGGCGAACTGACCGGCAGAGGCAGTGTAACACCGCATGTCACAAAGGCAGCACTGACGTCGTCAGTGCTTTTTTTACCCGTCCTCCCGGACGCTGAAGGGCAGTTTCACCCGTGCAGCTAAAGGGGCGGTAAGTCCGGGTGTGCACATCGTCATTTTCTCCTGTGATGCCTTTCTCCTGCGTATCAGCTTCCGGTAATCGTCCCCCGTCACAACCTGGACAGCAAGGGTAAATGGCACGCTGCGCGCCCTTGCTGACCAGAACGACTCCGGGCAGGCCGAACCGTCAGGCGATACGAAGACGAAATTCACACTGACGGAGAAACAGCCATGACGATGAACCTGCACACTCAGACAACCGCCCCTAAAGCTTCACAGGCGACCAGCGTATCCCCGCTGGAGCAGTCAGGCTCCTCAAAAACGAAATTTTCCAGGGGCAAAAGCAAAGCCCGTGCTGGCGCAGTCAAAACAGACCTTTACCAGACAGTAACGGACAGCATCATTGCAGCCCTGGAAAGCGGCGTTAAGCCGTGGGTGTGTCCGTGGGTTCGCAACGGCGCAGCGGTGGGATTACCGGCCAACTTCAGCACCGGCACGGCATACAGCGGAATTAATATCATGCTGCTGTGGTGTAGTGCGGCAAAACAGGGTTTTCAGGACGAGCGCTGGCTGACCTACAAACAGGCGCAGGAGCTGGGCGGCCAGGTTCGTAAAGGTGAACACGGCACGACGGCCATCTTTTACAAGACGCTGGAGAAAGAGGACGAGGACGGGGAAATCGAAAAAATCCCGATGCTGAAAGCCTTTACCGTGTTTAACGTGGAGCAAATCGACGGCCTGAGCATCGAGAGCGTGCCGCAGCCGGTTGCCGGTTTCGATCCGCTGCCGCAGGCGGAAGCACTCATGATCCGGAGCGGGGCAAAAATCACCGAGCAGGGCGTAAAGGCGTTCTATCGTCCGGCCACCGATGAAATCGTCCTGCCGGAGCGGTTCCGCTTCGCGGACGCGGCGAACTTCTACGCCACCGGCCTGCATGAGCTGGTTCACTGGACGGGTGCAGCGTCCCGCCTCAATCGTGAAAAAGGCAATAAGTTTGGCTCTGAGGCGTATGCGTTTGAGGAACTGATCGCCGAGCTGGGCAGCGCGTTTCTGTTGGCGGATTTGGGGATTACGGGAGAGGTGCAGCATGAAAGCTATATCGCGTCCTGGCTGAAAGCGCTGAAGGGAGACAAGCGCTACATCTTTAAAGCGGCGGCAGCGGCCTCAAAAGCGCACCGCTGGCTGATGGACTGCTGACAGCTGGAGCCCTGCGGTGCAGGGCTTCAGAATTTTTGAAAGAGAGAGAATCAGGGAGGGAATTATATAAGTCACTGTTTTTTAGAATTCTGTAACGCGGCCGGCCTCAGCTGCAGGACGTCCTGCAGCTGAGGCCGGCACGGAAAAATAAACCGGACAGATTCAAAAAAAATGAACCCTTTTTCAGGCGGTAGCCGTTACGTATCCGGGATACGTAACGGCGCGATGTCTTACGTAAAAAATGACGTAACGGCTTTCGCCGCCGCAGCTAAAGGGGCGGTAAGTCCGGGTGTGCACATCGTCATTTTCTCCTGTGATGCCTTTCTCCTGCGTATCAGCTTCCGGTAATCGTCCCCCGTCACAACCTGGACAGCAAGGGTAAATGGCACGCTGCGCGCCCTTGCTGACCAGAACGACTCCGGGCAGGCCGAACCGTCAGGCGATACGAAGACGAAATTCACACTGACGGAGAAACGACCATGACGATGAACCTGCACACCCCGACAACCGCCCCTAAAGCTGCACCGGCGACCAGCGTATCCCCGCTGGAGCAGTCAGGCTCCCCAAAAACGAAATTTCCTGAAATCAAAACCGTCAAAACGGCGGTGGTTAAACTGATCAGCGACATCGAGGGCAACCTCGATCAGCGTCTGGTATATCGCGAGGCCGTAGAGGGATTGTGCCAGGAGGCGGCCAACCGGATAACCCAGTGCATGCATTCACGCAGTACAGGGCAGACGCTACGTGATCTCCGCGAGCTGCTGTCGGTGACGCTGGACACCATTATCGTGGTGGAGTTTGAAGGGGAGCAGACCCGTCTCAACTATGGCGGACGTTCAGCAGAAGACGTGATCGCCATGCTGAAAGCGCTGCATCTTGAAGGACGCAAAGCCTGGCTGGAAGTGGAGTAAAAAAAAAGCCCCGTCCGCAGACGGGGCTGATTCAGTACAGGGCATTCAGCGGGATGCCCTCATCCCACAGGCGGTTAAATTCTCGCTGGTACGCCTCCGCCAGCTGCGGCGCATCCTCGATCAGCAGCACGTTTTCCGCGTTGCGCGAAACGGCGCTTGCCGTGTAGTTAAACGACCCGGTCTGGACGTTTTTGCCGTCGATCACCATAAACTTGTTGTGCATGATGGCGTAACGGCCGTTAAGGTGCACCGGCACGCCCTGGTTTATCAGATACGTCACGGCGGTGTAGCGGTCGCTGTTCGCCTTTTCGTCGGCCACCACGCGCACGGCCACGCCGCGCCGGTTAGCACCGGCGAGCGCCGTCGCGACCGGCTTACTGGTGAAGCTGTAGGCCGCGACGTCAATGCTCTGCCTGGCGTTGTTTATGGCGCCGAGCACGATTTCAAGAGCAGGGCGCCCGTCAGACGGCGAAAAACCCGCCGTCAGGACGGGCGCGGCGGTGGCGAACGCGGGCACGCAGAGGGCGGCGGCCAGCACCAGAAGGGTGGTTTTACGCATAGTTGTCCAGCTCCAGGTTTTTCAGTTCATCGAGGGTGTAAAAGCGGAAAACGTCGCGGTGTTTTGCCTCCAGTTGCACATGCTGGTTTTTCACGATCACGCTGGCGATGCTGTCGAAAATAATCTTCAGGGCGCGCTTTTTCGCCTCGTCCGGGGCGACGTAAAACGCGTACCGCCATTTTTTATCGCTGATAGCCAGCAGGTGGCTCGCCATGATGGACTGATAGCGCGCCTTTGTTTTGATACGTCGTTCGGTTTCAACGGCGATCAGCCTGCCGTCCGGCAGGCTGATAAGCCCGTCGGGACGGTGTTTGACGCTGTACTGACTGAGGAACGTTGAACGGTCGCCGTTAATCCACCCTGTCGCGCCGTTCTTCTCCAGCGTAAGGCGCACTAGCTGGTTATCAAGGTGATGGTCGAGTGACCAGCCGGTCAGGCGGTAGGGTTCAAAGCGGGCGGGCATTATGTTGTCGTCCGCCGTGAGGATAACGGCCAGCCCGTCGGTGGTAATGCCCCACAGGGATATTCTCGACGCGCGGGATTCATGCACGTGCTTCTGAATCAGCCCCATTTTCTCCACCTTCTCCAACAACCGGTAGAGAGGGCGGTCAGATTTAAAATCAAAAAGCAGCTTTATGATTTGAAAATCGCTGTAGGTTTCCTCCTTGAGAAAATTCAGCAGTACGCGAATTTTTTCAGTGCTGCGTGCATAACGTTCCTGATACGACGAAATAAGCATAGAAACTCCTTATTTTATAAATCCAGCAACGAATGTATTTCGTCATTTGGAGCGGGCTGTGATGCCATCAGCCACTCCTCGTCAGGTTGCACCGGCGGAGTGGGTATTGGCGTTGCTGAGGGTTTTTTGGTGGTTGTTGCGCTGACCGGAATAATGTCAGGTGCCGGAACTGCCGGAGCCGTTTTATCAAAATCCAGATCCAGCACCGGTTTAACTTCTGCCACCGTAGCGACTGCGACCGGCGGCAGGGTAAACAGCTCCAGTGGGGCTTTTTTAACCTTGAGCGGTGAGATTAACGACGGGAACGCGAGCGCGTTCTGGCTGAAGATATAGCTGACGAACTTCGGCAGGTTCTGGAGCATATTGCTGTCGATGTAATAGCTTTCCGCCTGCCGAAGCATGCGCTCGTTATCGACTTTTTCTGTCAGCACCGCCGTGGTGGTGACTTTCCGGCTTTCATCATCGACTAAAATCGTGCCCGACATGCGCGCAATCCATTCGGCGGTGTCTGGATCCTGAAGTTTATATACCAGCTTAAACTTGCAGTTTTCCACAACCGCCCCAACCACGGCGTCGCCGTTTAAATCCGCCGGACAGTCGCGCAGGTCGGCAATTGACTGGTGCGCCATTAATATATGGACGCCTTTATCGCGTGCCGCGCCTAACCCTTCGAGCGCCGGTTTGGACAGGTGATATTTCACCTCGTCCTTAAAGATGGCGATGGGGCGGATATTCCCCGCGACGCGGTCGCGCAATTCCGCGAGCTGGAACAGGCGAACTAAAATCATGCGCTGCGCGGTAATGATTTTAGAGTTACGCATCGAACCGATGATATAGCAGCAGCCGCCCTTGTCGAAAATCTCCTTCAGCGCAAAACCGCCTGGCGCGTTAATGCTGTTGAGCATTGCCAGCTCCTCGGTTTTACCGTGAAAGGCTTTAATCGTCTCGCCAATGCCCTGAACATAATCGCCGTTATAAATATCCCGCACGGTTGCGCCCGGATTATCCTTCACGAACTGCGCCGCCGTTCTCGCCGCCTTGCGGTCGTCGATACGGTAAAAATCCGCCGCCTCGCCTTTTTCCGCCAGACTGAAACCGGCCACGAATAATTCCTCCAGATGGTCGGCGGTGATACCGTCGATAAGGTTCATCTGGTATTCCTGTTTATTCAGGTCGATAAGCACAAAGGGTTTTCCGGCGTCCGCGCACGCTTTTTTATACAGGTGCGGTGCCCACTCGTCGTTTTTGGGGTCGAGAACAAAAACGCCCTCGTCGGCGAGGATGCTCTGATAAAGCAGAATACCGGTTACGACGCCTTTACCGGCACCAGTGGTGCCGATAATGTCGGCGTGCTGGGTCTGCCATTCTTTTAACGGAATATATTGCGGCTCACCCTCGCGGCTCAGCCCGATAAAAATCCCCTTATTCAGATCGATGTAATCCATCGGATCGTATTCTGTGGTGACGGGTAAAATTTCTTTTACCCGGCGAACGTCGGTTCTGCGGTCGCGCTCCATGCTGGTTTTTTTCACCATGCCGCATTTGACCTTATCAAATTCAGGCGAGATCAAACGCCGTAAAACCACGTGCAGAATAAAACCGGCGACGGTAAACAGTAGCGCCATTGTCCAGGTAAGCAGCGGCGGACTGGCGATATCTTCCCGGCCATAAATGCGCTGTAAAAACCAGACGGCCACTGGCGCTATCGAGCCGAAAACAAAACAGATCATGGAAAGCAGAATTAAGATCCTTTGCAGAAACGTCGGCTTTTCCTGACCGCCGTGTTTCGCAGAAAATATAAAAGGCAGCATGACGCCGGACAGCAGCGCTAACGCCAGTTGATGCGCCTGCAAAAAGGCGATAAAGGCCAGGACGGCATTTGCTATCGGCGACAGCAAATGATTCAGTTTGTCGAATATCACGATATTCTCCTTCACTTAAATTCGGTCAGCACCATCGGTCAGTCAGAACGGTCACAGGTTGTGATCGTTCTGACTGACCGATTCCATGCTGCAAAAGAAGTGGCCGCTAAGCGGCCATGATCGCAGGAGGTACACTCCCGCGATCTAACGGCGTGCGGCATTACGCGCGGGCTGGACGCCCTTACTGCATGTCGCATGGGGGTAATGTCCTGGCTGAACGCCCGGCCAAAACCCCCAAGGTCAAAAGAGGCCACACCGTCGCGCGCTACGCGCGACCACCCCCTAAAAGACGCCTGTTTTAGCCCTTTTCTTCGCCTTGTTCGTTCCTCACAAGACGAATTAAAGGGAAACTAGGCTTTTTAGGGGGTGGTCGCGCCACGCTACCGGCTTTTGGCCGGAGACTTAGGCACGACGGTGTGGGGGGCAAGCCCCCCAAATAAACCGACGCGTGGGCGCGTCTTTTTGCTCGCTGGGGCGGCAAAATTTATTCGGCCCCCCCCGGCTTTTTTCGGCTCACTTGGGGTGAGCGCTCAAAAAGTGGAATCGGCGACGCAAATTAGCAATTTCTTCGAAATTGAATTTACTCGCCTCCTGCCACTTCGCAGACTCAGGCGGCCTGTCGATTAGCAATTTTTTCAAAATTGAATCGCCATGCTCGCCAGTCTTCGAAGCCCGAAAAGCCAGGTCAAAACCGACCCTGTGCCGTTGTTAGTCGGTGGTAATAAGGAAGGATTCAAGAGGTTTTCCGGCGTCAAGTTCTTGCTGAATTACAACCGGCACGCGTCCGACGCCTGACCATTTTTTATGCACGCCGTTTTCAAAATACTGATATTTAGCTTTGCGTTTTGCCGACTTTTTGGCGGGAGTTGTACTAACCAGCTCTGTCGGTGAAAAGCCCTCCGATTCAATCAGCGCCAGCAATTCATTGCGCTTTTCTTCCCGCTGTCGGCGTAGCTTTTCCTGCTCGATATGCTCTGCGCGTTTTTCATCAAGCGCTGCTGAAATACGTGCACTCAGCATCTCCAGAAAGGCAAAATCACTTTCACGTAAAAACTTTTTCAGCGCGCGCTCTGAGGTTAATTCGTCCTGGATACGGTTCATAATTTCAGCTCCTTCGGCATAGATACGTTCAATCCTTTCAGCGGATCGCGTGGTGGATATTCAAAACCGAGTTCCCCGGTTTGCGCGTTTTTCAGCGTGACGATCATCGAATAGGTGTCGTCGTTTTTCTTCGATTTAAAACCTTTAATAACGTCGGTTTTGCCCTTGCCGATTAACTTCTCGGCCTGTTTTTCCGTCAGCTTTTTGCCGCGCACTTCCAGCCATATTTTGAACTGACAGCCCGTACAGGCGCAGGTTTTCGGCGTCATAACCAGCTCAGAACCGCACGACGGACATTTAACCGCGAGGCGGTTAAGCGCCGTTTTAACGGGATGTTTTTCCGTCGCGCTGATGGCAATATCGGCGCTCTCAACCAGGCGGGAAACTTCCGCGTAAAGACCATCAATAAAGCGCTCGATGGTCATTTCGCCGGTTTCAACCGCCGCCTGTTTTTCAGCCCATACGGCGGTCATATCCGGCTGCGTCACCGAGTCGGGCAGGGCATCAATTAACGCCAGCCCGGCGGCAGTTGGGATAAATTTGCCCTTTTCCACGGTGATGTAATCGCGGGTTTTCAGCGTCTCAATAATAGCCGCGCGGGTCGCCGGTGTGCCGATGCCGCCGTGTTCATCTTTTTTGTCTTTATCCTTCTCCTTGAGCAATTTTTTAATGCGCGGATCGGCGACAAAATCGGCCACGCGAACGAGGGCAGCGAGCAGGGTCGCCTCGGTAAACAGCGGCAGCGGTTTAGTTTTTTTCTCCGAAATCACCACCTCGCGGCAGGTTAATGTCGCCCCGGTTTGCAGGCGGCTGATGGCCTCAAACGAGGTGCTGTTTTCGTCCTCCTCGTCGTCTTCTTCCGCGTCGTTCAGGAACGTCGTAAAACCCGCATCGGTGATTTTACGCGCCGAGACTTTAAACATCTCGTCACCGCATTTAATCTCCGCGATCGACTCGTCATAGCGCTTTTTCGCCACGAACTGCGCGAGATAAAACTGCGCGATGGTGAGATAAACCGCCTTTTCCTTGTCGGTAAGGCGGCTTAAATCCGGCATGTTCGTCGTCGGGATAATGGCGGTGTGGGCGGTGACTTTTTTACTGTCAAACGCCGCACTTTTTTGCGCCGTGTCGGTGGTAAGGCCGTTAAAAACGTCGAGCGTTTTTAAGGCCGCCACCACCTGTGGCGCGTCGTTGAATTGTTCATCGGACAGATAAGAACAGTCAGAGCGGTTGTAGGTAATGTATTTACTGTCCTTGAGCTTCTGCGTGATATCGAGCGTCTGCTGCGCGGTCAGTTTGTGCCTGCGGTTCATATACACCTGGAGGCGCAGCAGGTTAAACGGCAGCGGTGCGGCCGTGGTTTTTCCCCGGTCGGTGGCGGCCGCGAGCACGCTGGCCGGTTTTCCGGCCAGAGCCCTCGCGAGTCCTTCCCCCCAGGCCTTATCCGTCAGCCGCTTTTTATCGTCCACCGGCGCGTATTCGGACGTCTGCCAGCGGGCGCAGACAACGTCCGTACCGCTGATAAACTGCCCTGCGAGCTGGTAGTAAAACGCCTCGCTGTGCGCCTGATTGTCGCGCCACCGGCGCACAATCATTCCCAGCACCGGCGTCTGGACGCGGCCAACCGAAATCGTGCCCTTATAGCCCTTATCGCGGGCTTTGAGGGTGTAACAGCGGCTCATACTGAAGCCAAAAATCGCGTCTCCTGCGCTGCGCATCAGGGCTTTCAGGTACATCCCACGAAAATCGCTGTTATCGCGCAGGGAGTTGATGGCTTTTTTCACCGCTGGCGCGGTGTTGTCGTTAATAAGCGCCCGTTTCACCGGCGCGGTGTTTCCGGCGAACTCCAGCACCTCGTCAACCAGGAGCTGCCCCTCGTCGTCCGGGTCGCCGCAGTGGACAACCATTTTGATATCCGGGCGCCGAATCAGCTTCACCAGGGTATTAGCCTGCTTTGCCACGCTCGCTTTTGGCTGAAGCTGTACCGGGTACAGCTTCAGCGGCAGGGTGTCGAGCGACCAGGTGGCGTAGGCCGGGTTGATCGTCTCCGGGGGCACCATTTCCAGCACGTGGCCGACGCAGTAGCTCACGATATCGGTCGCCGATTCGGCATAGCCGTCGTGCCGGGTGAAGTTGCCGCCCAGCGCTTTCGCGATATCGCTCGCGACTGCGGGTTTTTCTGCAATCCACAGTCTCATTCTTGATCTCTCCTGATTTCATCCATCGTTTCGAAGTACATCATTCGACTTTCCTGAAAGTCGTTATCAGACAGACTAAAGCCATGATCCGCCGCTACTGTCATGAACGTCTCAGCATCACGGACGCTGAGACTGGTCAGAACATCGTGCAATTCGCACAGGGCGCGATATTGGTAGATTTCGTAATGCAGGCCGCAGCCGCGATGCGCTTCTTTCTCGATGCGAGAAATCAGGCTCGCGGCACTAACGGAATCACCACGCACATGCGGCCACGGCGGGGCTATAAATCCGGTTTTTGTTGCCATTGGAGTGCATCCTTATCGTTGAGTTTTTCCCATTCCGCCGCCTCGTCGTCGCTCAGCGGAACGGTGTAAAAGAAGACCGGCATACTGAGCACGGAGCGGAAGAACGACTGACGTTCTGCTGGTAATGCCTGGAAGGTCGGCGAGTGCTGCGCGGCGAGCTGGACGAGTTCGGACGTGTTGGCCTGAAAATGATCCTGTTTCTGGCTGATTTCCGACAAAACGAGCAGCACCGTCTGCAAATCACCTGCAGGAAGCTCCTCATCTTTCAGCAGCCCGGAAAAGTTATTAATAGAAACGGTTTGATTAATCACGTGGTGTCTCCTTTACGGCTGCCGTTTTACCAACCGTTCATACGGCCAAATTTCGAGATGATCTTGCCGACAATGGCGCTGTCAGCGGACGGGCAGGCGCTCAGTTTTTTCTGCCGCGCTGCGGCGGTGTGATCGGGTAAAAACGACCCCTTTTTTTTCTTTTTGATGCTCATGAAATTTTTGTACATCGGGTCACACTCGGCGGGACTGCTGCCGTCGAGCTTTCCGGCCAGGCACAGCACCATCGCGCACGGGTCATTCGGGTCGGCATTCTGGCCATCGGCGGCGAACGCCGGAGAAGTAAGGGCGCACAGCAGCGCCGCCGTGATTACGGTGTGTTTCATGATGATTTCCTCTGAAGGGAAGCAGGGCGCTAACGCCCGTTGGTTGTTCAACGTCGGTGACGGTCTGAAGGACTCAGACCGTCACCGACGTTATCGGTAGAAGACGATTTCTGAGGTGTCGCAGGTCAGGCAGCCGGAGCGGGGGCGAAACTCCACCACACCCTTGTAGCCGCCCTCGCGGAGCCAGGTTTTGGCCGCAAAGAAGCGCTGGCCGTCCGGGGCATTTACTACCGCGCGCGAGGCGTGCGCAACCGCGTACCACTGTGCGGCCGGGTAAATCCCGCCGGGTTCAAAACGCGTAAGCACCTGCGACCAGTGCCCTTCCGTCACCGGCGAGGCCACGATAAGACGGTTGGGTTCCCATACCGGCCGGGTGGTCGTTACCGGCTGCGCCGGTTGTGACCAGTCAACGGCCGCAGGCTCCGGTGGCGAAGAACAGCCCGCCAGGAGGACGACGATCGCCGTCAGGCCGGTCAGTTTAGGCAGCATCATTGAAACTCTCCTTCATAGCCTGCATGTGCAGGGGTTTAAAATAGACGTCGCTCATGCGGCGCACGTTGCCGTGAACGTCCACGCTCACAATGACGTCGACGCAGTGCAGTACCTTGCGCAGCAGCACGTCAACCGGCATGCCCCGGCACGCCGGATGCTCGTAGCAGCGGTCAATCAGCCCGGAGATACACTCGCGCGGGCTGCCCGCGTGCAGGGAGGACATAAACCCCTCGTGCCCGGACTCAATCAGCTTGAGTGCGTCCCACGCCTCGCGGCCACGCACCTCGGCGAGCAGGGGGCGGTCGGGGTTCATACGGTAAATCGCGCGCACCAGGCGATCAGAGGTGACTATTGCGCCCTCTCCGGCGTCCGCCGGGTAGAACAGATGAACGTAGTTTTTCTGGCTGTAAAACTTCAGCTCCGGGTTGTCCTCGATGGTGATAAGGCGCAGCGTCTCGGGAATGTAGTGCAGCAGCATCTTCATGTAGGTGGTTTTCCCAGAGCCTGTTTCCCCCACCACAAAGAGCGTTTTGCCGTACTCCACGCACTTTTCCATAAAAAGCGGGATATTCCCGGACAGGTATATGCGGCTCAGCTCCCCGTCTTTTGATTCCACCTTTTCTGTACCCTGCACCCGGTCATAAAACCCGGCATCGATATACGACTGATGGGTGCGCTGGAAGTAGTCCGGCTTACGCAGGGTGATTGAGATGGTGTTACGCTCACAGGCCGGGGGCACCACTATCTGGCAGCGTTCTCCTGTAGGGAGCGTGGCCGAGAGGATAGGCGACGTTTCATCAATGGTGTCGTTGTTCCACACGGCCAGCGCCCTGGCAAAGGACGAGCACTGGCGCAGCGTGACCGGCGAGGCGTGCATTTCCCACGCCCCGTTGATTTTTGTGTGCAGCTCTCCGGGGCGGTTGATGGCAATTTCCGTCAGCCCCTCCCGGCTCAGGTAGTCCCCGAACAACAGATCGCGCAGGTGTGACAGCGCGACGTTGCCCTCTGACGGGGTATCAGTCAGTTTATCGTCCATCGCTTACCTCATGCGCAGTCTGTAGACGTCTGAAAAATCAATGTCCGCCCCCGTGACCAGGCCAATCACGTCACCCTGGTTGAGGTACATCGTCGGCGGGATGTTGATGCTGTTTTCCAGGAGCGTTTTTGCCATTTCCGCCGTGGCCGCGCGGGTGTTCTCCGTGTAGTCCGTGTTGCGATCCTTGCCCGGCGACGAGCCGGAGGCCGCAGCGGCAAAGTCCTGTACCGTGCCGAGCAGGAGGGTATTACCTATCCGCTCCAGCCAGTGATTGTCTATCCAGCCCGCGACGCCGTTCTCGCCAAGCGCCCCCACGGCCTGGCTGTCAACCATCGGAATAACCAGGCGGCCGGGTTCCGGCGTGCGCAGCTCGGTGATGGCGAGGAACAGACGCCCCTGCCCGTTTTTCAGCGTGCCGGTGCGGTACAGGCCGCGCGCCTCAGTGCCTGCCGGGATAAGGCGCACGGCGTTGCTGGCGCTGTAAATGTCCTCGCTGATAAGGCAGTTAAAGCGCCCGCCCACGTCCGATACAAAGCGCTGCATCATCGCGCAGGGGATATGCCGGTCGGCCGGAATGTACAAATCCGGATCGAGGCCGAGCCGCTTCACGCCGGTAATGCGCGCCAGCCCGTTATCCTGCGACTGCCCGGCGGGTGTTGCAGAGCCTGGCGCGGACGCGCTGCCCGCAGGTGATACGTTACTGCTGGACGTGCTTTTCGGGGCGCTGCTTGCAGTGGTTGGGGCGCTGTCTGCCAGGGCGCTGACCTTGTCAAACGTCAGGGGGGGCGGTGATGCCTGCGGCGGCGCGGCGGTATCAGTCGGAGTAGTCTTCTCCTGGCCGGTTGTGTCTGCCAGCTGTCCCAGCGGGTTCAGATCCCGTCCGAGGTTATTGCGCTCGCGGGCGGGGGAGGTGGCGTGCGATTCCGGTTCATGGCTCGCGCTTTTTCCGCTGCCGTCACCCTTCAGTTTCGCCATCAGGTAATCCCCGCCGGTGGCGATAATGACCAGTAACACCAGGCTGATGGCGGCCAGCACGAGCGAGCGGCGGCTGCGGCGCTTCGCGTGCTGCACCACCTGTGGCTGTCCGGGTGGCACCGCGCCTGCGGCGGGTTTATCGCCGTCAATCTCTGCCCGCGCCCGCTCGCGGGCTTCCGCCTCCAGTTCGGCGGCGGTTTTAATGTCTTCCTGTTCGTTCATCATTTGCTCTCCAGTTTCACATCCGGTGAGACGGTGCTGCCGTTCGCCACGGTGACTTTCCCGTAACTGCCGTTTTCAATCCCCACGACCTGGCTGCCGTAGCGCAGCACAAAGCGTGGAGAAAGAGAGCGCAGTACCATCACCCGGTAGTTACCCTCGGTGCTGAAGGTCGGGGTGATCACCTGCTCGCTGCCGCCGACGATGACGGTCGGCGACGGGATCAGCTTCTGCGGTGAAAAGCCGAGATAGGTAAACCGGCCGTCGTCATACGCAAAATCCGGGGTGATCGACTCCGAACCTGCCGCCACCCTGCGGGTGTAGTTCCAGTTGCGCGGCGCAGTGGATTTCTTCAGGGCAAACTGAATGCGTTCTTTCTCCTGCGCGGCCTGAAGCTCCTGCTGACGGGCGAGGCGGGCTGCGTCGTTCTGCCTGCGGGTATCGTCGGGGTAGCTGAAGCGCACCACAAAGGCCAGATTTCCCGCCTCGCGATCGTTATCGATCACGTTCAGCATCAGGCTGTAGTCGCGCTTTGTGGTGGTCACAAACAGGTTGGTCTGCCAGTCCTGCTGCGTGGGGGTGAAAATCTTCTGGACGGTTTTGCCGTCCGCATCCGTTACCGGCTGCTTCACCGGCGCGGGGCTAATCCCCACGCGGTTACGGTCGGGTGTGATCGTCCAGCCCTGCGGAAAACCAGCGGTGGCGGTGATCACCTCCTCGTCGGCGTCAAAAACCAGCGTCGTGATGTAACCCGCCCGCGTGTTAATCACTGTCGTGTTCTGGCTGTTGTAGGGGATGTTCTGCATGCGGCTGTCATAGGCGCTGCCGCGCGGTGTCGCCGCCCCCCATGCTGACGCTGCGGTCAGCAGGAGGGCACACATCAGTACCTTATTCATCGCTTTTCTCCTTAAACCGCTGGTAACTGGTGACGATGAAGCCGAACGGGTTCACCTCGCGCTCGGAGGCCGTCATTTTCTTCTGCGGGAAATAGCGGTAGGTCATGCGCACCGTCCAGTAATCATACGTTTCGGTGTTGTCCTTGACCTTTCGAATGGTGCGCTTGATGCGCAGCATCTCCACCATGCTGGAGCCGGTGCCCTCTGACGGTACGTTGGAGAGGACTTCCACCGTGACTACATAGGCCGCCTGCTGAAACACAGCGTCCGGCGCGTCCGGGCTGTTAAACCAGTCGAGGTATTCCTTGTTGACCTCGTCGCTGTTGAACATCTGCGTCTCTCTGTAGTCCTGCTGAAGGGCGAAATAGTTGTACCCCTCGCGGCGCTTCACGTAGGACGCAGTCTGCGAGAGATTGAGCACCTCGGAGGTGTCCAGCTTGTCCTCGCCGACGGTGGTGACGCGCTCGATGCGCCCGGTCTGACGGTCGAGCGTGTACAGCTCCACGGTGGTGGTTTTGAGCGGTAGCAGCAGGATAAGGGCGGCAAGGGCGAAGACGAGCAGCAGACCGGCGAGCGCCGCCACGATCCAGCCCGCCTTTTTCATGCGCATATCCCGCTCAAGAATGGCGTTCTCAAACGAGCGCGAGTCGCTCAGGGCTTTGGCGGTAAGTTCAGACATGGGGGGTTAACTCCTGAATAATGGCCGGGGAATTGACCGGCTCCGGGTTGCCCGACACGGGCGGAAGTTGGGTGTTTCGCTGTGCGCAGCCTGCAAGCAGGCACAGCATCAGCAGCGTGATGCCGTATTTCATGGTGTTTTTCCTGTGGTAAAGACGTGACGAAGCCGCAGGACGCCGTTGCGGCGTCCCGCAGTTCAGTCAGACTGGGTTATCTCTGGTAGCGTTCCTGCATCCGCTGAACGGCGGCGCGGCTGCGGCTGCGCGCATCGCCGGTGGCGCGGGAGGCCGTGGAGGCAGACGAGGCCGTTGCGCTGCCGGTGCTGTTAAGGTTCTGTGAGGCTTTATCCCCCACCGCACCGGCTGCGGAGGAGGCGGATTGACGGGCTGAACCTACTCCCGACGCGGCAAGTGCCTGAGCGGCACCCTGTGCGGATGCACCGGCAAGCGCCTCGGCCAGCTTATAGGTCAGGACCATCACGGCGGCGGCACCCGCCGTGCCGAGGAAGACCTGAACGGCCAGAGTCAGGTAGTTGGCATCGGATGCTTTTGTGGCGCCCGCCAGGATGTAGTCCAGGTAATCCATTACCACCGTCAGGGCGATGCCGCTGAACAGGGATGTAAGGATGCAGCCCAGAATAATTCTGAGCCAGTTGCTGAACATATCCCGGAACCACGACCACATCAGGCAGTAGATAAAGATCGGGGCGGTCGCCAGCATCAGCAGCATCACCAGTTCGGCTATCAGGTTAATGATGGCCGTGATGCCTACCAGTAACATGACGCCTGCCCAGACCAGAAACTGCGCCAGAGTGCCTTTTAGAGCGACATAGGTTGAATCATCATAAGAGTAAAGCTTCTCCCCAAGTGCTTGAGCCTTTTCCCAGACGGTATCCAGCCGCGCCCAGATCGACGCGTCGCCGCTGAATCCGTCCCGCAGGCCGGTGATGGCATCCGAAACCAGATCGAGATAGCCTCCGGCGTTGGTGACGAAAATCATGATGATGAGCATCCGGCTCACGTCCCACACGATCTCCTCGAAGGGGCGGACTAGCTTGCCTGCCATCGTCTGGTAGGCGCGCCACGTGATGTACAGCGAGAGCACCGCGATGGAGAACAGGTGTGCCATCCACCCCCCCGTATCGGCGGCCACGCTGGTGAGCACGCTGTCAAACCCCTCCATGATGTGGCTGTTTAATCCGACGAATATTCCACTCATGGTGCGTTCTCCTGTCGCTAATTCAGGTCAGCAATAGGCTCTTGCACGCGAGCTTTATCAAGGTCTTTCAGGATTTGCTTATATCCTTCGGCAACATCAGGTTTAGCTTTTTCACGGTGAAGGGCGGAGCGTGCATTCTGGCAATCGGTGGGCACAAAATTATGATTAAAAATGCACTCCCTGTATTTCGCCAGCATGTCGTCATGGTGTGCCATATACCAGTCTACGGAGGTTTTATCCTCGCAGCCAGTAAGCGCGGCCACTGAGGCCAGAACAATAAAGGTCAGTGTCTTCAGTTTCATGGGGTCACCTGTTAGTTAAGGTCTGCGATTGGAGCTGTGCGCATTTGCTCGGCCTGCGCCTTTCGGCGTTGTTCGGCAAGCAGCTGGTTGCGCATCTCACTTTGTTTGACCGACATTTCCCATTGAGTGGTCAGGGCGTTCAGCTGGATACTCCGCGCGGACACTACGTTCGCCAGATCCTGCGATTCTTTACTGTCCTTCGCATTCTCGATGCGACTGGCGAGATTACTAATATCGCTCAGCGTGTCGGAAATTTTTTCCTGGATGTCAGAAGTGTCCTCGACGGACACCGCCTGATTGAGGAGCATCTGTTTGCAGCTATCCCGGTACGCCTCGCTGGCGTTCTCCGGGCAGTTGTCGAACAGTTTGTATTTGTCATACAGCCTGTTTAGTTCCCCAGCATAAGACCCGCCTGAGCCGGTTAACAGATCGTTTAAGGAAATCCCCCTGTTTTTCAGATTTTTAATGTCAGCCGTCAGGTTTTTTGCCTGATTCAGGAATGCCTGGACGTCCCGAATACCGGTGGCCGTTGCCAGCTGTTGTTTATAAGCGTTCATCTGCGACTGATAATGTTGAACCGTCTGCTGCCACTGCTGGAGCTTCTCCGCCCACTGCTGGATGTTGCTGGCGTTGGCTACTTCATCAAAAACGGGAATACCGGCCTGAGCCGGGACGTGAAAGAGACACAAGGCGACGGTCAGCGCCGTCAGGGTGGTTTTCAGTTTCATGGTGTTATCCTTTTGTGATTAAACGGCACGTCTCAGCATTTCGTCTTTCCAGTCTTCCGGCTTCATACCCTCCTGCCAGATCTCGTCAAAAATTTTCAGGTTGTCCGCACTGGCGCTGAGCAGCTTCGTGTAGCGACCTAGCCCGGAGAGGTCGAGGGTGATTTGTGCGATATACGGGCGCACGTCACCACGCCGCAGCGGAGATTTCATGATCACCATCTGGCGGGCGTAGGGGTCGAGGGTGGTCACGATGTCGTAAACCGCTTTCGGCACCCGCAGCATGTCCACGTAGTCGTACTCCTTCGCCTGCTGGTTCGCCATGAAGATGCGGGTACTACACTGCTCGATAATGGCCGCCGAGATCTCGTGCTTGCACATCTCCTCCGGCGACTGCGTGGCCGGGAAGAAAATGCCGTTGAGCTTTCGAATGACCTTCAGCATGTCGAGGGCGAATTTTGAAAACTCCGGGTCCTGAAGCCATTTCCAGAATTCATCCATGAAAATGACCAGGCGGCGGCCATCGAGGAGGCTGGTCACGCGGTAGAGCAGGTAGAAGGTGAGCGGGCTGCGCACGTCTTTGTCGTTCAGGAACTCCGTGCCGTCGATGCCGAAATTATCAATATTGTCGATATCAAAGGTGTCCACGTCATTATCAAACACCCAGCCAAACTCCCCGCCCTGCGCCCACTGCTGGAGACGGATGCGCAGCCCGTTCATCCGTGCGTCCTTCGTCGGGGCTTCATGCAGCACTTCCAGCATGCGGGTGATGCCGTTGCGACGAAGCTCAGGCGGGTAGTCCAGCATGATGGTGTCCACTGCCTCGCTGAGGCGTTCTTCATCGCGCGGGTCGAGCGGTTTGCCGTCCCTTGTGCACATCATTCGCATCAGCTTCTTGAGGAAGTTGCGGTTACGTTTCGTTGGAGCGAGCGCAAACGGGTTAAGGCCGGTCTTCTCGCCTGAACGGAAACGGAAGTACGAGCCGCCCTGGAGGCGTATCGACATTTCCGCCGAACGGTCTTTATCAAAGACCACCGAGGTGAAGCGCTTTTTCGTCGCCCCCGGCGCAAACGACTCAGGACGCCGGTATTTCTGCATCAGATGCTGGAACATCATCAGCAGGGTCGATTTCCCCGTCCCGGTACTGCCGAGCAGCATGGTGTTACCCGGCGGCTTCTCGCTGAACTCGTCAACATCGGCCTGGCTGTTGTGCAGATTCACGTACTGACATCCCCCGGACGGGGTCGGAACAACGGCAATCGCCTCCCCCCAGGCATTCCCGTCCCGCTTGTGCGGGTGAAAGTTGTGAAACGACACCATTTCGGCGTAGTTGAGGCTGCTCACCGGCACCAGACGCGGGCGCAGGTGATACACACCCGGCAACTGCGCGAGATACGCCGCCGACAGCGACTCGCGGGACAGGGTCATGATGAAACCGAGATCCTTCAGGGTATCCGCCAGGGTGTTGGTGTCCCGGATAACCTGCTCGCTGGTTGGGGCGCTGACAATAAGCGTCTGGTGATATTTCCCGAATGAAATAATGCCGGACTGAAGCATGTCGCGGGCGACCTTCAGGTCTTCCTGCTGGGAGATCGCATCATCCTCGGCAGACTTCAGGCGTTTCTCGATGGTGCGGATGCAGCCCCGCGCTTCATCCTTACCCATGCAGGTATAGGACTGCGTGAACACGTACCGGCAGCGGGCATAAAGAAGCGAGTCATACAGCCCGGTGATGGTTTCAGTGCTGTAATCCTTGATTTCCAGCCCGCGAAAGTAGCTCTGGCCGTCGGTGTGGCTGACCTGGCCAATGTCGGTGGAAGGGAAAATATCCGTGCCGCCCAGCACGTCATAAAACGGCGTGCGGGTGACGCGGACTTTCTGCCACCTGCCGGTGATCAGAAAGTTGTAAAACGCCAGCTGGGAGGAGAACACGTGCCCGTTCTCCTCATAAGTGCCAAGCGGCCGCGCCGCGTAGCGTGACAGCGCCGTGCCAATCGCTTGCCGGTGCTCCTGCATCACCTGCAGGGCATTGTCGAGCAGGGTTTTACGTTCGCCCAGGGACTTCTGTTTCATGGTCGCCCGCTCAATGCCGGTGTGCGGATTGAAGCAGACGGTGAAGAAGAGGCGACGCTGGTAGAAAGGTTTGCCCTCGCGGGAGGCGTAAAACAGACGCGCGATTTCATCTGAAAACGGAATCCCGGATTCACATTCAAGCGTGTCGGTAAATTCGTCGCTCACCAGATGGGTATAGAAGGTAACGGGTAGCCCCTCAAAGGAGCGGATAACGTTGTTGAGCTGCATGTCCAGGGTGGCGAGGTAATGTTCATCCTCGCATTCAAAAATGATACCGCCGATCTCCCAGGTGCTGACAAAGTCACCTTTTTTGTTCTTCACCACCTGCTCGTGCAGGTGGGAAGACCAGGGGAGATAGCGGGACAGCGGGATACTCTCGTTGAGCCGCATATGTTTTATAAACTCCGTAACGTCTATGGCGTCGTACTGGTTTGCGACAAGCGCCTTTGTCCCGAAATGCCGGGTCGCCGCGCGGTTGCCACGCGTTTTAAACGCCAGCAACTTCAGGTCAAAGAAATGAATGTCCTCTTTTGCCAGCCGTCTCAGCTCGATAAAGGCAGGTATGAGAAGCAGGAGAAGCCAGTAAAAACGTGACCAGACGGCCGCCAGGGTAAGGATGCACAGGGTGAACAGCAGGGGGACAAGCGGGACCCCCCACAGCGCCGCCGGTCGGGTCAGCGCCTTGTTGAGGATGGTCATGCTGCCTCCTTAGGCGGCGAAGTAGGCACCGAACCCGGACGCCCCGGCGAGCAGGACACCCGCCCAGAACACGCGCTGGAGATCGTGCCAGGCCTTGCCGTCAACAAGCATCTTGTAGGCGATAAAGGCCACCGCACAGCTGATAGTGACGACTGACATACCAGTTAGGCCGAGGAAGACCCAGTTAATGGCGTCACTGCCTTTCTGAAATGCCTGGTCAGCGCTGGCCGCCATTGCTGGAACAGCAGACAGGGCGGAAAATGCGGCAATCAGGCGGGTTGCAGCGGTTTTGATAGTACGTAAAGTCATGATCTCTTCCTTAATCAGAAGACACAGCGAGGCCGCCGCGCACGACATGTGGCGGATAAGCAGCGATGCTGGTCGGGGTGGTGTCGGGTGCCGGAATTACGCCGCGTATGACGCTATCCGGGTAAACAGTGTTGTCGGACGGGACGGCAGGCGCTTCCCCGGATGAGGGAGATGCTGTCTGCTGTTCTGCCCGCGTTGAGGGCACAACGTAGCCAATACGCTGTACGTAGCTTGTGTTGCCGAACGCGCTTTCCGGGCGCTGGCCGGTTTCAAAGTTGCCTGAGTAATAGCAGCTCAGGGCGCGCTGTAATGTTCCTCCTCGTTGATAGCAGTCGGTGATGATTTTCGCGGCAACAGTCATGTTGTCACAGGGGTTAAACATGGATTCGGCGCTTACGCCGAACTGCGGGAAGTTGGTGCTGGTTATCTGCATCAGCCCTACTGAATAACGGTGCTTTTTCTGCTTTATGGCCTCCACAATTTTTAGCGCCTCGTCTTTCGACGAAGGCAGATGAGAAATCACGCGGCTCCTGCCGCCCTTTACCGGGACAATCTCAGCGATGGCATATGGATTTAAGCCGGATTCGGTGCGGGTGATGTCGTGGATGGTATCGGGGTGAACGGCGGGAGCACACTGCATTGCGAGCTGAAACAACGCGGCAGTGGTTAACATAGTCAGTCCTTTCTGTAGAGCAGTACCTTACCGGTGGCACAGTCCGGGTTGATAAATAACTGAATGTCGCCCTGGCTGTTAGCTTGGGCAACACCGATTTTTGTAAGCGTCATTGCCAGCCGATCACCCTTCACCGAATACACGTTGTGCGTGTACTCGGTCATGGGGGTGAATACGGCTTCAAGCAGTGAGGCCGGAGCAGGCGTGATGTCAGGCATTACATTTCCTATTTTCCAGCAGTGAGGTGATTGCATCGATACGTCGCAGCCTGTCGGCAATAAGTACGGATACATCGGATTTTTTGAGTCCCTGCGCTTTCACAGTCAGGGTAGTGATTTCTGCCCGCAGGGCTGCCCGTTCAATTAGCAATTCTCGGACGTTATCCGGCAGCTCCCTGAGCGACCAGGTGCCATTAATGGCACGCGTGATACGGTCACGGGAGGAGCGTAGCGGCGGCTTGCCGAGAGTTGAATAAGGATTCTGACGCAGCGCCTTACGGCGGATGGTTTGCATGCTCATGGCTGTTTCTCCTGGGTATGAGTAAGCCACCCGCGTGCGGTGCACAGTGGGAGACAGGGAAGGATTAAACGGGAGGCTTAACGATACAGAGGAGTGAGAGTGTTACCCATTACAGGCGCGGCACGTCATCTCTTTACGCAGTCACAGAAAACACCTCCTTATCCTGACCGGGGAACGCCGCTGCTAGGTTATTAAAGAGCTAATGATTTGATTAATACAATAGTGCTTATAAGTTGGGTATTCAATAAAATTATAACTTATAGTATCGATTTAAGAATGATTCCAATTTTTAGGACTTTTTCAGCTGTGTAAAATGTTGGAGATGTTTGAAAAAATTGAAAAAAAATACTGGCAGGATAAAATCAAGAAAATCTCCAAATTCAGAGTAATAAAAATGCAAGATCTCGATGATGCAAAAGTGATAGAGGTACTGGCGAAGGTATTGACCAAAAAAGGTATTTCCAAGGTAAAGCACAATAGTTACATAAGTAAGGTGCTACAGATCACTACATCAGCGGGCTATAAGAAGTTGAATGGTGCGACCAAGTGGGAGGTTCAGCAACTCATAAAAGTAGTCCAATCCGTTGGCATGGATATGATTGAGTTTTTCCGTATTTATTATGAGGATAATAAAGAAATTCAAGATGCGATCTGGAACGATGGCCGCAGTGAACACTCTTGTAAGGTATGCCTCTATCCTGAAGGTTCGGAAGTAAACACAGAATACTCAGCACTGAAAGTAGCTGACCAATGGAACATTTTTCCGACAAATGATTTAAAAGATGAACTGCTTTATGAATCAAAACGAAGCATAGAAAGTATTGTCATAAATCCAAAGGTAATTAGCAGCACTAAGTATCGAATTGCACTACTTGATGACGATGCTAATATCACCGAAAGCTTAAAAGAAATCCTTTCGAACGATTATTATCAAGTAGATACTTATGATAACTTGAAAAAACTTACTCAAGCTGTCGCAACAAATCCGTATGACGCATATGTTTTGGACTGGATCATCGGTGATGAAACAAGCTTTAAGTTGGTTAAAGCTATAAGGTCGTCAAAAAATAAAAATGCAATGATAATCGTTCTTACAGGTCAACTATCTGGTATAAAAGATGATGAAATTGTAAAGTCAATTCATGATTATGACATTGTGGGACCATACGAAAAGCCGATTAAATCAGGCATCATCAAATCTAACATTGAAAAATATTTCGCCAGATAGATTATGAGAAATTTACTTGAATATTCCGGTAGCTTGATAAGTAACGATAGTTTGATCGTAGCACCTTACGATTGTCAGAAGCTAAGCTATGAAAATATTTTACCATTAAACAATGGTCTTATAAAAAACTGGAATATACAAAAATTCTCAAGTGATTACTCTGAAATAGAACACCTAAATGTGATCAATGGCATGGGAGTGACATTAGGTGATTCTATCGTCGGGATTTCTGTGCTGTCAGCAATCAAAAAAAAGAATCCCAAGATTAAAATTAAGCTTATTCGACCGGAGACTGCACCGTCATATGTTGAGGAACTGTATGAATTAGCATCCTCGGTTATAGATGAGCTTCATTACATGCCTTTTCATATTCAGAAATTGCCTTGTACTGCATTGAATATTGATGTGGGAAATCAGCTATATTCTCCAGATTTCCATATTATGGAAATGCATGATTATTTTATCCAAGGTCTTGGCGTGAAACTTGATGATGTTAACCATAATGAGCTATCTAATAAATGGTTAGGCAATATTGATCTCGGAGCGCCAGTTTTTGAAAACTACACACTTTTTGCACCTATTGCTAGCACAAAAATAAGAAGTATACCGTCGAAGTTCTATTATGACATAGTTGATATGCTTTCTAGGCGCGAAGGAAAAACGGTACTAGGTTTCGTGGATGTGAATCATAAAAATTATATTAACATATCAAAGTATTCACCCCATACGAAAGATTTCATAGCGCTAATTAAGTATGCTAGCAACGTTTATACTTGTGACTCCTCTGCATTGCATATAGCCGCTGGATTTGGTGTACCTACTGAATGCGTGTTTAATACAATACCGCCAGAATTAAGAACAAAGTATTACAGTAAGTGTAAGTCGATTTATGTTGGGAATAAAAGATTAGAAAAAATTCAGAGTAGTGAAGATTTCCAACTGGTTAAAATGGTGGAAAATAATTACAGGGAGTATCTTTATGGTTAAAATAATATCATTCTTATCCCTAATGCTTTTGTCAATTAGTGCATATAGCAATATTGGGGATATAGTTATAGATGGTTCAATCGCTAATGCTAACAGTGATAAAGGTTATGTGATTACTGAAAAGCAGTTTGATTCGTTCCCACGGGATACCATCGTAACGACAACACCTTGGACGCCAACCGGTAAAAAAGTAAAATTCAAGGGCGTCGACCTAAGTTATGTTTTAAAACTCGCTGGCGCTAATGGAGCAAAGCTAAAATTCCATGCTCTGAATGATTATGAAATCATTGTAGACATGAATGACGTTGAAAAATATAACATTTTATTGGCTACAGAAATGGATGGAAAAAGGCTTCAAATAAGGGATTTTGGACCTTATTTTTTGGTATATCCTTTAGATGAACATTATATTGAGCTTAACACGCCACACTATCTTGCACGGTTCATTTGGCAGATAGACAAAATTACGGTGCTCAAATGAAAAAAAATTTCTTTATCATTTTGGTTGCTCTGCTTTTGTTGATAGCATTCACTGTGTCTAGTGTTGTTAAGTACACCAGTCTTTTATCGGAGAAAAATTTATACACCGTCGCTGGCACCCAAGAAAACTACGGTTTCTCAGTGGCAAAATTCATTATACAGTTGAATGAGCTTTACACGCTAATCAATAGCGATAATACTATTGACGATGTTAGGCTTAAATTCGATATCCTTTATTCTCGTTTGAATGTTATTTATGTAAAGAGTGAGGCGACTGCACCTCTATATAAACAGCAAGGCTATGAAGAAACAATTGATTCGATAAACAAAAAGCTTGAAGACATAGACGGGCTGCTTTCGCATAATCACCCTGATTATAAAAAAATAAGTACAATCATAGCTGATATAAAACCGCTAACTAAAACCGTTACAAATCTTGCTGATATGGCTGAAATAGCACAAAGGAATGACGCTCTTAAAGATTTCAGGAGCAAACGTCAGCAGTTATGGACTCTGCTTTTTATTACAGGTGGGTTGATTTCCTTACTTCTTTTTGTCCTATTTATTTACATAAGTAAAATTAACCGATTGTTACTATCAGAACGGGCTGCTTTTGCCAGTAAAAATGCATTTTTAGGTATGGTAGGCCATGAACTCAGAACATCTTTACAGGCAATAGTGTCTATCATTGATGTCGTAACCAATAATCTGAGTGGAGGGATTAAATCTGGTCAGATAGAACGACTTGAAACTGCTGTTTCGAAAATGGAGCGCCAGTTAAATGATTTGGCTGAATTTGCAAAAATTGACAACGGATCTGTAGAGATAAAAAACACCTATAATAGCTTGCAAGCAATTGTTACTAACGCTGTGCAGGATTGCATTGCTATTTATGAAAAAAAGGATGTCACAGTTAAAATAAAAAACAATAATGATGCAGTGATTTTTACAGATGCTCTACGCCTTAATCAAGTAATTGAAAACTTAACCAGTAACGCTATTAAGTACACTGAGCGCGGGGAAGTTAATGTAGATTACTTTATAGAAAAAGGTAAGGTATTAAATATTGTCATTTCTGATACCGGAAAGGGAATCCCTAAAGACAAACTAAAGTTCATATTTAAACCATTTACACGAGTTGTAGATTCGAAATCCACTGTACCTGGATTTGGGATGGGACTTGCTATTGTTGCAGGGATAATCAGACTATTAAAAGGTACTATTCATATATCTAGTGAAGTAAATGTAGGTACAACTGTTACAGTGAGAATACCTATCAAGTTGGGAGATAGCAGCCTTGCAACAGCTGAGGTATCTGCTTCAGCTCCCGGAGATGTCTTCGGCGTTCTTAGCTTGCTTGTTATTGATGATAATGAAATGGCCTGTTCGTCTCTTTCCAGTCTGCTTACTAATGCTGGATACATTGTCGAGGCTACAACCTCGCCTGAACGAGCCCTGGAAAAGCTTCTGCGTAAACCTTATGACGTTGTCCTGAGTGATTTACAAATGCCAGGCATGACAGGTGATGAGCTGTATGCAACTGTTAGTAGCAGTCAGAATCCTAATCGATCCACGCCTTTCATATTCATCAGCGCATACAGTGATGCACACTCTATCGGACAGGCTCCTTTGTTAACTAAACCTGTCAGGTTAAAAGATATAAACCTTAAAATACATGAGGTTATGTCAAATCAAGGACGAGTCAAAAGTGAGTAGGCATTGTCGTAATATTTGCGATTATAGCTTTGGTGTTCTCGATCGTTGCGAATTTTGAAAATTTGTGGAGTCAAATGGCGCCGAAAGCCCGGCGTAGCCGGTTACCTGGCTATAAACTCTGCCACCCTACCCCCTGCCCTGATTAGCCTTAACCCGCTTACAGCAATGAAGAAGTAAAAGTAATCCCTTTTAACCCCGGTGAGCGGGCTTTACGGCGTTTACGACGTAAAGGGCGTGATTTCCGGGGCCTTAGCGGCGGCAGCTTGCTGCTGACGCTTAGGGGGATGTTCTTCAGTTATTTCAGCGACACCAGGGAACTTAACACGGTAGTTGCAAAGCTATACCCGCTAAAAATGTCTCAGATGCCTCTGTACGCGGTCGGAGTGGTCCCGGCAAGGCGTCAGCCGCAGCCGGGGCGTATCTCCGCGTTAGCGGGCCGAAGGGCCGCTTACGAGCGTGTACCCGACAACTGACCGCAGCTCCACCCACAGCGATGAAGAAGAGTAGTTACAACACCCATCATTAAAAGCGACACTACTCCCGGCCTTCGGCCGGGGGCGGCGGCGCTTTTCAGTGGTGGGGAGGGGCACCCGGCCGGCAAACCGGCGCCGGTTTTATGATGAGCTTTCTTTTGAATGCTGTAACTAATTTGGTTCTCCGGTCGGGGCCCTTCGCGAAGCGATGGGAGCTCTTTCTGATGTTGCCGAACCGGCGCGACCGTCAGGTCGCTGCAAGAGCGGGCATTCTCCGGAGCCTGTCCACAGGGTAGGCGATGAAGAGGTTATGTGTTTACAGGATTTATTAAAGGATCTTTAAAAGAGATACAGAACTGGTGTTTAAAAGGAACTACGCGCCCTGAAAGACCGACGGCAGGCTCAGAAGATGCTCCAGCGTGGCCATAGTACGTTCACCGAAGACGTGTGCAACAACCGTCCTCCGTATCCTGTCATACGCGTAAAACAACCAGCGCTGGCGTGATTTAGCGCCGACGTAACCCCACTGTTCGTCCATTTCCGCGCAAACAATGACGTCACTGCCCGGTTGTATGCGTGAGTTTACCGACTGCGGCCTGAGAGGCGGTGTAAGTGAACTGTAGCTGCCATGTTTTACGGCAGTGAGAGCAGAGATAGCGCTGATGTCCGGCAGTACTTTTACCGTTACGCACCACGCCTTCAGTAGCTGAGCAGGAGGGACAACTGATGGAGATGGAAGCCACGGGAGCACCTCAAAACCACCATCATACACTAAATCAGTAAGTTGGCAGCATCACCGTAATCGTACAGCTAAGAACAAGTGCTTCAAGTCTACTTATTAAAATGTACCTTTGAAAAAGTAGACTTTCTGCGGTACGCTCTGACAGTAAGTTTGCCCCCGATTTTTTACGCAGCGCGCCGGACGGAGCCCGACATGATCCTGATTCCCGATGACGAACCGGAGCTGAGTCTGCCCGCAGCCAGTGAGGAATTCCTGCCGGCGCTGTCAGGTGAGAATGCCCCGGTCAGCCCGGCCCGGGCCTACCTGCTTTCACTCAATTCCCACCGCAGCCGGCAGACCATGGCCTCGTTCCTGAACATCGTCGCCGTTATGCTCGGAGCTGCCTCCCTGGAGTCCTGCAGCTGGGGCAGCCTGCGGCGCCATCACGTGATGGCCGTGACCGAACTGCTGCGCGACACCGGCCGGGCCACCGCCACCGTCAACACCTATCTTTCGGCACTCAAGGGCGTGGCGAAGGAAGCCTGGATGCTCCGGCTCATGGATGTGGAGAGCTTCCAGCATATCCGGGCGGTCCGTAACCTGCGCGGCAGTCGGCTGCCCAGCGGTCGGGCGCTGCCCCAGGGGGAGATCCGCGCCCTGTTTGCCGTCTGTGAAGCCGATCGCAGCTGCCTCGGGGCGCGGGATGCAGCGATGCTGGCGGTCATTCTCGGCTGCGGCCTGCGACGATCCGAAGTAGTGAGCCTGGATTTGCGTGACGTTGTCACTCAGGACCGTGCGCTTAGAGTGCTGGGTAAGGGAAACAAGGAGCGACTGGCATATGTCCCGGCCGGTGCCTGGCAGCGGCTGCAGATCTGGATCGATGAGATCCGGGGCGAGACCCCGGGCCCGCTGTTCACACGCATCCGTCGTTTCGGGGATGTGACTCTAAACCGGCTAACCGACCAGGCGGTGTACCATATCCTGCAGGTGCGCCAGGGTCAGGCCGGCATCACGAAATGTTCTCCACACGATCTGAGGCGAACCTTCGCCACCGCGATGCTGGATAACGGGGAGGATTTAATTACCGTGAAGGATGCGATGGGCCACGCGAGCGTCACCACCACCCAGCAGTATGACCGTCGCGGGGAGCAACGCCTGCAGGACGCGCGGGATAGACTCAACCTTATTTAGGGCTAAGTAAACACAAACAAGGGGGCTGTACCCCCTCTAATTTTACATTAACACGATACTCGACAGACTTTCCCAGTCGTAGTCAGCAACCATCGCCCGATGGAGGCTGGGATAAATGCTGACAGCCCGACGTGAAGCAAAAGGCTCTCGCCGCTGGCATGGCTTAATGTCGCGGTCCCCTCAATCACTAACACAATTTCAGCGCTGGATGTCATTACCGTTTGATTGTTCACCGCAGTGAAAATACTGAAATGGAAATCCTCAACAGGAATAGGATAGCGCGCTTCTGCGGCGTGCTGTTCCGGTAACATAGGGGAGCCCGCAGAATTCGGAAAAAATCGTACGCTAAGGTTTTCCGGGCATCCGTAAGGGCCGAAACTTCCCGTCTTCCAGTCTGCGGCTCTGCCGCCAGACGTAATCGCCGGTTAGGTTGATGTGCTCCCAGCCCAGCGGCGACAGGAATTGCAGCAGCTCGCCGTCCACCGGCTTGCCGGCCTCGACCAACCCCTGGGTGGCGCGTTCCAGGTACACCGTGTTCCACAGCACGATAGCCGCCGTCACCAGGTTGAGGCCGCTGGCCCGGTAGCGCTGCTGCTCGAAGCTCCGATCCCTGATTTCCCCAAGGCGGTTGAAGAACACCGCCCTGGCCAGCGAGTTGCGCGCCTCACCTTTGTTCAGGCCGGCATGCACGCGGCGGCGCAGTTCAACACTTTGCAGCCAGTCCAGGATGAACAGCGTGCGCTCGATCCGGCCCAGCTCGCGCAGGGCCACGGCCAGTCCGTTCTGGCGCGGGTAGCTGCCGAGCTTGCGCAGCATCAGCGAGGCGGTGACGGTGCCCTGCTTGATCGAGCTGGCCAGGCGCAGGATGTCGTCCCAGTGGGCACGCACGTGCTTGATGTTCAGGGTGCCGCCGATCAGCGGGCGCAACGTCGGGTAGGCTTGCACGCCCTGCGGCACGTACAGCTTGGTTTCGCCGAGGTCGCGGATGCGCGGCGCGAAGCGGAAGCCTAGCAGGTGCATCAGGGCAAAGACGTGATCGGTGAAGCCGGCCGTGTCGGTGTAGTGCTCCTCGATCCGCAGGTCGGACTCGTGGTACAGCAGGCCGTCGAGCACATAGGTGGAATCGCGGACGCCGACATTCACCACGCGGGTGCTGAACGGCGCGTACTGGTCGGAGATATGGGTATAGAACAGCCGTCCCGGCTCGCTACCGTACTTCGGGTTGACGTGCCCGGTGCTCTCGCCCCGGCCACCCGCGCGGAAGCGCTGGCCATCGGAGGATGAGGTCGTGCCGTCGCCCCAGTGGGCGGCAAAGGCGTGGCGATACTGGTGGTTGACCAGCTCGGCCAAGGCCGCCGAATAGGTTTCGTCGCGGATGTGCCAGGCTTGCAGCCAGGACAGCTTGGCGTAGGTCAGGCCGGGGCTCGACTCGGCCATCTTGGTCAGCCCGAGGTTGATCGCATCACCGAGGATTGCGGACAGCAGCAACGTCCTGTCTTTGGCCTCGGCCCCGTCCTTCAAGTGGGTGAAGTGGCGGCTGAAGCCCGTCCAGTCGTCCACGTCCATCAGCAGTTCGGTGATCTTGATGCGCGGCAGTAACTGGCTGGTTTGGTCGATCAGCGCCTGCGCCCGATCCGGCACCGCCGCATCCAGCGGGGTGATTTTCAGCCCTGACTCGGTGAGGATGGCATCGGGCAGCTCGTTGTCCTTGGCCAGGCGGGTGACGGTGGCCAACTGCTCGTCCAGCAGCTGCAAACGCTCTTCCAGGTACTGGTCGCTGTTCGGGTTGATCGCCAGGGGCAGGGCCTGCTCGCGCTTGAGTGCGGCGAACTTCTCGGCCGGCAGCAGGTAGTCGTCGAAGTCGCGGAACTGCCGCGAGCCCTTGACCCAGATGTCGCCGGAGCGCAGGGCGTTCTTCAGCTCGGACAGGGCGCAGATTTCGTAGAATTTCCGGTCGAGGCCTTCCGGGGTGATCACCAGCGGCTTCCAGCGCGGCTTGATGAAGGCCGTGGGTGCATCGGCCGGCACCTTGCGCAGGTTGTCGGCGTTCATCTCACGCAGGGTCTGCACGGCTGCCAGCACGCCTTGCGCGGCCGGCCCGTGCTGTTCCCCAACTTTTCGCTCGGCGAAGAGTATGAACATGCGCCGCCGGCGACGAATCGCCAAATCTCACCGTATCTCCCGAGCGGACGATTTCGCACCGGTCTGCCCGTCGAAGGGCTTGCGATCGAACGGGGCGACCTTTTCTATGCATGTCCGCGAGCCAGCGTCTTTTATGGCACGGCGCTCGACGCCGACCTTCGGACGCGCGGCGTAAGCACGCTTGTCATGGCCGGGATAAGCACCACCGGCGTTGTTCTTTCAAGCGTCGCCTGGGCTAGTGATGCGGACTACGACGTGCGTTTGGTCCAGGACTGCTGCTACGACCCGGATCGGGATGCCCACGAAGCTCTGTTGCGTTCCGGGTTCGGCGGACGTGTACAGGTCGTGTAATTTTCGGGCCTCGCATGATCGCGGCCATAGCCGCAGGTGGATTGGTGCGAGGCAGGGCCAGTCCAAGTCAGGGTGCGGTCATCGCGGCGCCTGCAACTCTCAAAAACCCATCGCCGTAGCGGAGGTCTTGTAATCGCATGTCATTACGCACGCCCGATTTATTGTTCACAGCGATAGCACCTGCCATTTGGGGCAGCACCTACATTGTCACCACCCAATACCTGCCGAACTTCTCACCGATGACGGTCGCGATGCTGCGGGCGTTGCCGGCGGGTTTATTGCTCGTGATGATCGTCCGACAGATTCCAACGGGAATCTGGTGGATGCGCATCTTCATCCTCGGCGCACTTAATATTTCGCTATTCTGGAGCTTGTTGTTTATTTCGGTCTACCGCCTGCCGGGCGGGGTCGCGGCGACGGTAGGCGCTGTGCAGCCGCTGATGGTCGTGTTCATCTCTGCCGCTCTGCTAGGTAGCCCGATACGATTGATGGCGGTCCTGGGGGCTATTTGCGGAACTGCGGGCGTGGCGCTGTTGGTGTTGACACCAAACGCAGCGCTAGATCCTGTCGGCGTCGCAGCGGGCCTGGCGGGGGCGGTTTCCATGGCGTTCGGAACCGTGCTGACCCGCAAGTGGCAACCTCCCGTGCCTCTGCTCACCTTTACCGCCTGGCAACTGGCGGCCGGAGGACTTCTGCTCGTTCCAGTAGCTTTAGTGTTTGATCCGCCAATCCCGATGCCTACAGGAACCAATGTTCTCGGCCTGGCGTGGCTCGGCCTGATCGGAGCGGGTTTAACCTACTTCCTTTGGTTCCGGGGGATCTCGCGACTCGAACCTACAGTTGTTTCCTTACTGGGCTTTCTCAGCCCGGGGACCGCCGTGTTGCTAGGATGGTTGTTCTTGGATCAGACGCTGAGTGCGCTTCAAATCATCGGCGTCCTGCTCGTGATCGGGAGTATCTGGCTGGGCCAACGTTCCAACCGCACTCCTAGGGCGCGTATAGCTTGCCGGAAGTCGCCTTGACCCGCATGGCATAGGCCTATCGTTTCCACGATCAGCGATCGGCTCGTTGCCCTGCGCCGCTCCAAAGCCCGCGACGCAGCGCCGGCAGGCAGAGCAAGTAGAGGGCAGCGCCTGCAATCCATGCCCACCCGTTCCACGTTGTTATAGAAGCCGCATAGATCGCCGTGAAGAGGAGGGGTCCGACGATCGAGGTCAGGCTGGTGAGCGCCGCCAGTGAGCCTTGCAGCTGCCCCTGACGTTCCTCATCCACCTGCCTGGACAACATTGCTTGCAGCGCCGGCATTCCGATGCCACCCGAAGCAAGCAGGACCATGATCGGGAACGCCATCCATCCCCGTGTCGCGAAGGCAAGCAGGATGTAGCCTGTGCCGTCGGCAATCATTCCGAGCATGAGTGCCCGCCTTTCGCCGAGCCGGGCGGCTACAGGGCCGGTGATCATTGCCTGGGCGAGTGAATGCAGAATGCCAAATGCGGCAAGCGAAATGCCGATCGTGGTCGCGTCCCAGTGAAAGCGATCCTCGCCGAAAATGACCCAAAGCGCGGCCGGCACCTGTCCGACAAGTTGCATGATGAAGAAGACCGCCATCAGGGCGGCGACGACGGTCATGCCCCGGGCCCACCGGAACGAAGCGAGCGGGTTGAGAGCCTCCCGGCGTAACGGCCGGCGTTCGCCTTTGTGCGACTCCGGCAAAAGGAAACAGCCCGTCAGGAAATTGAGGCCGTTCAAGGCTGCCGCGGCGAAGAACGGAGCGTGGGGGGAGAAACCGCCCATCAGCCCACCGAGCACAGGTCCCGCGACCATCCCGAACCCGAAACAGGCGCTCATGAAGCCGAAGTGCCGCGCGCGCTCATCGCCATCAGTGATATCGGCAATATAAGCGCCGGCTACCGCCCCAGTCGCCCCGGTGATGCCGGCCACGATCCGCCCGATATAGAGAACCCAAAGGAAAGGCGCCGTCGCCATGATGGCGTAGTCGACAGCAGCGCCGGCCAGCGAGACGAGCAAGACCGGCCGCCGCCCGAAACGATCCGACAGCGCGCCCAGCACAGGTGCGCAGGCAAATTGCATCAACGCATACAGCGCCAGCAGAATGCCATAGTGGGCGGTGACGTCGTTCGAGTGAACCAGATCGCGCAGGAGGCCCGGCAGCACCGGCATAATCAGGCCGATGCCGACAGCGTCGAGCGCGACAGTGCTCAGAATTACGATCAGGGGTCTGTTGGGTTTCACGTCTGGCCTCCGGACCAGCCTCCGCTGGTCCGATTGAACGCGCGGATTCTTTATCACTGATAAGTTGGTGGACATATTATGTTTATCAGTGATAAAGTGTCAAGCATGACAAAGTTGCAGCCGAATACAGTGATCCGTGCCGCCCTGGACCTGTTGAACGAGGTCGGCGTAGACGGTCTGACGACACGCAAACTGGCGGAACGGTTGGGGGTTCAGCAGCCGGCGCTTTACTGGCACTTCAGGAACAAGCGGGCGCTGCTCGACGCACTGGCCGAAGCCATGCTGGCGGAGAATCATACGCATTCGGTGCCGAGAGCCGACGACGACTGGCGCTCATTTCTGATCGGGAATGCCCGCAGCTTCAGGCAGGCGCTGCTCGCCTACCGCGATGGCGCGCGCATCCATGCCGGCACGCGACCGGGCGCACCGCAGATGGAAACGGCCGACGCGCAGCTTCGCTTCCTCTGCGAGGCGGGTTTTTCGGCCGGGGACGCCGTCAATGCGCTGATGACAATCAGCTACTTCACTGTTGGGGCCGTGCTTGAGGAGCAGGCCGGCGACAGCGATGCCGGCGAGCGCGGCGGCACCGTTGAACAGGCTCCGCTCTCGCCGCTGTTGCGGGCCGCGATAGACGCCTTCGACGAAGCCGGTCCGGACGCAGCGTTCGAGCAGGGACTCGCGGTGATTGTCGATGGATTGGCGAAAAGGAGGCTCGTTGTCAGGAACGTTGAAGGACCGAGAAAGGGTGACGATTGATCAGGACCGCTGCCGGAGCGCAACCCACTCACTACAGCAGAGCCATGTAGACAACATCCCCTCCCCCTTTCCACCGCATCAGACGCCCGTAGCAGCCCGCTACGGGCTTTTTCATGCCCTGCCCTAGCGTCCAAGCCTCACGGCCGCGCTCGGCCTCTCTGGCGGCCTTCTGGCGCTCCTGCTGCGGCGTCCGCTCGTGGGCCGTGGCGCGGGTCCGCGCGCCGGCCTCGTGCGCCTGGCGCTCGCGGGCGAGGTCCAGGGCGGCCGTCTTCACGTTCTGCCTTGCGCAGATGAGATAGGGGAGCCCGCAGAATTCGGAAAAAATCGTACGCTAAGGTTTTCCGGGCATCCGTAAGGGCCGAAACTTCCCGTCTTCCAGTCTGCGGCTCTGCCGCCAGACGTAATCGCCGGTTAGGTTGATGTGCTCCCAGCCCAGCGGCGACAGGAATTGCAGCAGCTCGCCGTCCACCGGCTTGCCGGCCTCGACCAACCCCTGGGTGGCGCGTTCCAGGTACACCGTGTTCCACAGCACGATAGCCGCCGTCACCAGGTTGAGGCCGCTGGCCCGGTAGCGCTGCTGCTCGAAGCTCCGATCCCTGATTTCCCCAAGGCGGTTGAAGAACACCGCCCTGGCCAGCGAGTTGCGCGCCTCACCTTTGTTCAGGCCGGCATGCACGCGGCGGCGCAGTTCAACACTTTGCAGCCAGTCCAGGATGAACAGCGTGCGCTCGATCCGGCCCAGCTCGCGCAGGGCCACGGCCAGTCCGTTCTGGCGCGGGTAGCTGCCGAGCTTGCGCAGCATCAGCGAGGCGGTGACGGTGCCCTGCTTGATCGAGCTGGCCAGGCGCAGGATGTCGTCCCAGTGGGCACGCACGTGCTTGATGTTCAGGGTGCCGCCGATCAGCGGGCGCAACGTCGGGTAGGCTTGCACGCCCTGCGGCACGTACAGCTTGGTTTCGCCGAGGTCGCGGATGCGCGGCGCGAAGCGGAAGCCTAGCAGGTGCATCAGGGCAAAGACGTGATCGGTGAAGCCGGCCGTGTCGGTGTAGTGCTCCTCGATCCGCAGGTCGGACTCGTGGTACAGCAGGCCGTCGAGCACATAGGTGGAATCGCGGACGCCGACATTCACCACGCGGGTGCTGAACGGCGCGTACTGGTCGGAGATATGGGTATAGAACAGCCGTCCCGGCTCGCTACCGTACTTCGGGTTGACGTGCCCGGTGCTCTCGCCCCGGCCACCCGCGCGGAAGCGCTGGCCATCGGAGGATGAGGTCGTGCCGTCGCCCCAGTGGGCGGCAAAGGCGTGGCGATACTGGTGGTTGACCAGCTCGGCCAAGGCCGCCGAATAGGTTTCGTCGCGGATGTGCCAGGCTTGCAGCCAGGACAGCTTGGCGTAGGTCAGGCCGGGGCTCGACTCGGCCATCTTGGTCAGCCCGAGGTTGATCGCATCACCGAGGATTGCGGACAGCAGCAACGTCCTGTCTTTGGCCTCGGCCCCGTCCTTCAAGTGGGTGAAGTGGCGGCTGAAGCCCGTCCAGTCGTCCACGTCCATCAGCAGTTCGGTGATCTTGATGCGCGGCAGTAACTGGCTGGTTTGGTCGATCAGCGCCTGCGCCCGATCCGGCACCGCCGCATCCAGCGGGGTGATTTTCAGCCCTGACTCGGTGAGGATGGCATCGGGCAGCTCGTTGTCCTTGGCCAGGCGGGTGACGGTGGCCAACTGCTCGTCCAGCAGCTGCAAACGCTCTTCCAGGTACTGGTCGCTGTTCGGGTTGATCGCCAGGGGCAGGGCCTGCTCGCGCTTGAGTGCGGCGAACTTCTCGGCCGGCAGCAGGTAGTCGTCGAAGTGGCACTGTTGCAAATAGTCGGTGGTGATAAACTTATCATCCCCTTTTGCTGATGGAGCTGCACATGAACCCATTCAAAGGCCGGCATTTTCAGCGTGACATCATTCTGTGGGCCGTACGCTGGTACTGCAAATACGGCATCAGTTACCGTGAGCTGCAGGAGATGCTGGCTGAACGCGGAGTGAATGTCGATCACTCCACGATTTACCGCTGGGTTCAGCGTTATGCGCCTGAAATGGAAAAACGGCTGCGCTGGTACTGGCGTAACCCTTCCGATCTTTGCCCGTGGCACATGGATGAAACCTACGTGAAGGTCAATGGCCGCTGGGCGTATCTGTACCGGGCCGTCGACAGCCGGGGCCGCACTGTCGATTTTTATCTCTCCTCCCGTCGTAACAGCAAAGCTGCATACCGGTTTCTGGGTAAAATCCTCAACAACGTGAAGAAGTGGCAGATCCCGCGATTCATCAACACGGATAAAGCGCCCGCCTATGGTCGCGCGCTTGCTCTGCTCAAACGCGAAGGCCGGTGCCCGTCTGACGTTGAACACCGACAGATTAAGTACCGGAACAACGTGATTGAATGCGATCATGGCAAACTGAAACGGATAATCGGCGCCACGCTGGGATTTAAATCCATGAAGACGGCTTACGCCACCATCAAAGGTATTGAGGTGATGCGTGCACTACGCAAAGGCCAGGCCTCAGCATTTTATTATGGTGATCCCCTGGGCGAAATGCGCCTGGTAAGCAGAGTTTTTGAAATGTAAGGCCTTTGAATAAGACAAAAGGCTGCCTCATCGCTAACTTTGCAACAGTGCCAGCTGCGGGCCGCTCCCGCCGCGAAGGACGTGCTCGACGCCATCGAGGTGCTGCGCGGCATGAACAGCGACAACGCCCGCAAGGTGCCCGCCGACGCGCCGACCGAGTTCATCAAGCCGCGCTGGCAGAAGCTGGTCATGACCGACACCGGCATCGACCGGCGCTACTACGAACTGTGCGCGCTGTCGGAGATGAAGAACGCGTTGCGTTCCGGCGACATCTGGGTGCAGGGGTCGCGCCAGTTCAAGGACTTCGAGGACTACCTGGTGCCGCCCGCGAAATTCGCCAGCCTCAAGCAGGCCAGCGAATTGCCGCTGGCCGTGGCCACCGACTGCAACCGGTACCTGAACGACCGGCTGACGCTGCTGGAAACACAGCTTGCCACCGTCAACCGTATGGCGACGGCCAACGAGCTGCCGGACGCCATCATCACCGAGTCAGGCTTGAAGATCACGCCGCTCGACGCGGCGGTACCCGACACCGCCCAAGCGCTGATCGACCAGACGGCAATGATCCTGCCGCACGTCAAGATCACCGAACTGCTGCTGGAGGTGGACGAATGGACGGGCTTCACTCGGCATTTCGCGCATCTGAAATCGGGCGACCCGGCCAAAGACAAGAACCTGTTGCTGACCACGATCCTCGCCGACGCGATCAACCTGGGCCTGACCAAGATGGCGGAGTCTTGCCCCGGCACGACCTACGCCAAGCTGGCTTGGCTGCAAGCCTGGCACATCCGCGACGAAACCTACGGGGCGGCGCTGGCCGATCTGGTCAACGCACAGTTCCGCCATCCCTTCGCCGAGCACTGGGGCGACGGCACCACCTCATCGTCGGACGGCCAGAACTTCCGCACCGGCAGCAAGGCCGAGAGCACCGGCCACATCAACCCGAAATACGGGAGCAGCCCAGGGCGGACGTTCTACACCCACATTTCTGACCAGTACGCGCCATTTCACACCAAGGTCGTGAACGTCGGCGTGCGCGATTCGACCTACGTGCTCGACGGCCTGCTGTACCACGAGTCCGACTTGCGGATCGAGGAGCATTACACCGACACGGCGGGCTTCACCGATCACGTCTTCGCCCTGATGCACCTCCTGGGCTTCCGCTTCGCGCCGCGCATCCGCGACCTGGGCGACACCAAGCTCTACATCCCGAAGGGCGACGCCGCCTATGACGCGCTGAAACCCATGATCGGCGGCACGCTCAACATCAAGCACGTCCGCGCCCATTGGGACGAAATCCTGCGGCTGGCCACCTCGATCAAGCAGGGCACGGTGACGGCCTCCCTGATGCTCCGAAAGCTCGGCAGCTACCCACGCCAGAACGGCCTGGCCGTGGCGCTCCGCGAGCTGGGCCGCATCGAGCGCACGCTGTTCATCCTGGACTGGCTGCAAAGCGTGGAACTGCGCCGCCGCGTGCATGCCGGCCTGAACAAGGGCGAGGCGCGCAATGCGCTGGCCAGGGCAGTGTTTTTCAACCGCCTGGGTGAAATCCGCGACCGCAGTTTCGAGCAGCAGCGCTACCGGGCTAGCGGCCTCAATCTGGTAACGGCTGCCGTCGTGTTGTGGAACACGGTCTATCTGGAACGGGCTGCGCACGCGCTGCGTGGCAACGGCCATGCCGTTGATGACGCGCTGTTGCAGTACCTGTCGCCGCTCGGTTGGGAGCACATCAACCTCACCGGCGATTACCTCTGGCGCAGCAGCGCCAAGATCGGCGCGGGCAAGTTCAGGCCGCTACGACCGCTGCAACCGGCTTAGCGTGCTTTATTTAATGAGATGGTCACTCCCTCCTTCCCAGTACTATGCTGAGGACAGGCTTTCATTCGGAGAACCATCATGGAAAACATTGCGCTTATTGGTATCGATCTGGGTAAGAACTCTTTCCATATTCATTGTCAGGATCATCGTGGGAAGGCCGTTTACCGTAAAAAATTCACCCGACCAAAGCTAATCGAATTTCTGGCGACATGCCCGGCAACAACCATCGCGATGGAAGCCTGTGGCGGTTCTCACTTTATGGCACGCAAGCTGGAAGAGTTAGGGCATTTTCCAAAGCTGATATCACCGCAATTTGTCCGCCCATTCGTTAAAAGCAACAAAAATGACTTCGTTGATGCTGAAGCTATCTGTGAAGCAGCATCACGTCCATCTATGCGTTTCGTGCAGCCCAGAACCGAATCTCAGCAGGCAATGCGAGCTCTGCATCGTGTCCGTGAATCCCTGGTTCAGGATAAGGTGAAAACAACTAATCAGATGCATGCTTTTCTGCTGGAATTTGGTATCAGCGTTCCGCGAGGTGCTGCCGTTATTAGTCGACTGAGTACCCTTCTTGAGGACAGTAGTTTGCCTCTTTATCTCAGCCAGTTACTGCTGAAATTACAACAGCATTATCACTATCTTGTTGAGCAGATTAAAGATCTGGAATCTCAGTTGAAACGAAAGTTGGACGAAGATGAGGTTGGACAGCGCTTGCTGAGTATTCCCTGCGTTGGAACGCTGACTGCCAGTACTATTTCAACTGAGATTGGCGACGGGAAGCAGTACGCCAGCAGCCGTGACTTTGCGGCGGCAACAGGGCTGGTACCCCGACAGTACAGCACGGGAGGTCGGACGACATTGTTAGGGATTAGCAAGCGGGGCAACAAAAAGATCCGAACTTTGTTGGTTCAGTGTGCCAGGGTATTCATACAAAAACTGGAACACCAGTCTGGCAAGTTGGCCGACTGGGTCAGGGAGTTGTTGTGTCGGAAAAGCAACTTTGTCGTCACCTGTGCTCTGGCAAACAAGCTGGCCAGAATAGCCTGGGCACTGACGGCGCGACAGCAAACTTACGAAGCATAAAGGCAGAAATACACCAGTTTAAACAATCATTCATCTGGTTTTGCGAATACTGATATTGATGATACTAACGGCCCACCGGCCTGTTGAGGAACCTGTAAAACGGAAAGGCTCATTGAAGCCGTATATTTTCTGGAGGTTCATCAGGCGCGGAACTCATCGAGGCGCGGGAATAAAATCCCATTCAGACGCCGGATAGATTCAAGCAAGCCAACTTGTCGTCAAAATCGGTGTTGCAAAAACGGGAGTGACCATAGATTCCGTTTTCTGAGGCGACCCCCACATAGAGACCTTCCCGGTCATTCACTTTGTAGAGTTTGTCCCTGGGCTTGAGATTGCGCAGCTTGGTATCGGTCAGCATGTACCTTGTCCTTCTTCGTCTCCGATACCCACTCTATTGTAAACAAGACATTTTTATCTTTTATATTCAATGGCTTATTTTCCTGCTAATTGGTAATACCATGAAAAATACCATGCTCAGAAAAGGCTTAACAATATTTTGAAAAATTGCCTACTGAGCGCTGCCGCACAGCTCCATAGGCCGCTTTCCTGGCTTTGCTTCCAGATGTATGCTATTCTGCTCCTGCAGCTAATGGAGCACCGCAAACAGGTTACTCGCCTGGGGATTCCCTTTCGACCCGAGCATCCGTATGAGACTCATGCTCGATTATTATTATTATAGAAGCCCCCATGAATAAATCGCTCATCATTTTCGGCATCGTCAACATAACCTCGGACAGTTTCTCCGATGGAGGCCGGTATCTGGCGCCAGACGCAGCCATTGCGCAGGCGCGTAAGCTGATGGCCGAGGGGGCAGATGTGATCGACCTCGGTCCGGCATCCAGCAATCCCGACGCCGCGCCTGTTTCGTCCGACACAGAAATCGCGCGTATCGCGCCGGTGCTGGACGCGCTCAAGGCAGATGGCATTCCCGTCTCGCTCGACAGTTATCAACCCGCGACGCAAGCCTATGCCTTGTCGCGTGGTGTGGCCTATCTCAATGATATTCGCGGTTTTCCAGACGCTGCGTTCTATCCGCAATTGGCGAAATCATCTGCCAAACTCGTCGTTATGCATTCGGTGCAAGACGGGCAGGCAGATCGGCGCGAGGCACCCGCTGGCGACATCATGGATCACATTGCGGCGTTCTTTGACGCGCGCATCGCGGCGCTGACGGGTGCCGGTATCAAACGCAACCGCCTTGTCCTTGATCCCGGCATGGGGTTTTTTCTGGGGGCTGCTCCCGAAACCTCGCTCTCGGTGCTGGCGCGGTTCGATGAATTGCGGCTGCGCTTCGATTTGCCGGTGCTTCTGTCTGTTTCGCGCAAATCCTTTCTGCGCGCGCTCACAGGCCGTGGTCCGGGGGATGTCGGGGCCGCGACACTCGCTGCAGAGCTTGCCGCCGCCGCAGGTGGAGCTGACTTCATCCGCACACACGAGCCGCGCCCCTTGCGCGACGGGCTGGCGGTATTGGCGGCGCTGAAAGAAACCGCAAGAATTCGTTAACTGCACATTCGGGATATTTCTCTATATTCGCGCTTCATCAGAAAACTGAAGGAACCTCCATTGAATCGAACTAATATTTTTTTTGGTAAATCGCATTCTGACTGGTTGCCTGTCAGAGGCGGAGAATCTGGTGATTTTGTTTTTCGACGTGGTGACGGGCATGCCTTCGCGAAAATCGCACCTGCTTCCCGCCGCGGTGAGCTCGCTGGAGAGCGTGACCGCCTCATTTGGCTCAAAGGTCGAGGTGTGGCTTGCCCCGAGGTCATCAACTGGCAGGAGGAACAGGAGGGTGCATGCTTGGTGATAACGGCAATTCCGGGAGTACCGGCGGCTGATCTGTCTGGAGCGGATTTGCTCAAAGCGTGGCCGTCAATGGGGCAGCAACTTGGCGCTGTTCACAGCCTATCGGTTGATCAATGTCCGTTTGAGCGCAGGCTGTCGCGAATGTTCGGACGCGCCGTTGATGTGGTGTCCCGCAATGCCGTCAATCCCGACTTCTTACCGGACGAGGACAAGAGTACGCCGCAGCTCGATCTTTTGGCTCGTGTCGAACGAGAGCTACCGGTGCGGCTCGACCAAGAGCGCACCGATATGGTTGTTTGCCATGGTGATCCCTGCATGCCGAACTTCATGGTGGACCCTAAAACTCTTCAATGCACGGGTCTGATCGACCTTGGGCGGCTCGGAACAGCAGATCGCTATGCCGATTTGGCACTCATGATTGCTAACGCCGAAGAGAACTGGGCAGCGCCAGATGAAGCAGAGCGCGCCTTCGCTGTCCTATTCAATGTATTGGGGATCGAAGCCCCCGACCGCGAACGCCTTGCCTTCTATCTGCGATTGGACCCTCTGACTTGGGGTTGATGTTCATGCCGCCTGTTTTTCCTGCTCATTGGCACGTTTCGCAACCTGTTCTCATTGCGGACACCTTTTCCAGCCTCGTTTGGAAAGTTTCATTGCCAGACGGGACTCCTGCAATCGTCAAGGGATTGAAACCTATAAAAGACATTGCTGATGAACTGCGCGGGGCCGACTATCTGGTATGGCGCAATGGGAGGGGAGCAGTCCGGTTGCTCGGTCGTGAGAACAATCTGATGTTGCTCGAATATGCCGGGGAGCGAATGCTCTCTCACATCGTTGCCGAGCACGGCGACTACCAGGCGACCGAAATTGCAGCGGAACTAATGGCGAAGCTGTATGCCGCATCTGAGGAACCCCTGCCTTCTGCCCTTCTCCCGATCCGGGATCGCTTTGCAGCTTTGTTTCAGCGGGCGCGCGATGATCAAAACGCAGGTTGTCAAACTGACTACGTCCACGCGGCGATTATAGCCGATCAAATGATGAGCAATGCCTCGGAACTGCGTGGGCTACATGGCGATCTGCATCATGAAAACATCATGTTCTCCAGTCGCGGCTGGCTGGTGATAGATCCCGTCGGTCTGGTCGGTGAAGTGGGCTTTGGCGCCGCCAATATGTTCTACGATCCGGCTGACAGAGACGACCTTTGTCTCGATCCTAGACGCATTGCACAGATGGCGGACGCATTCTCTCGTGCGCTGGACGTCGATCCGCGTCGCCTGCTCGACCAGGCGTACGCTTATGGGTGCCTTTCCGCAGCTTGGAACGCGGATGGAGAAGAGGAGCAACGCGATCTAGCTATCGCGGCCGCGATCAAGCAGGTGCGACAGACGTCATACTAGATATCAAGCGACTTCTCCTATCCCCTGGGAACACATCAATCTCACCGGAGAATATCGCTGGCCAAAGCCTTAGCGTAGGATTCCGCCCCTTCCCGCAAACGACCCCAAACAGGAAACGCAGCTGAAACGGGAAGCTCAACACCCACTGACGCATGGGTTGTTCAGGCAGTACTTCATCAACCAGCAAGGCGGCACTTTCGGCCATCCGCCGCGCCCCACAGCTCGGGCAGAAACCGCGACGCTTACAGCTGAAAGCGACCAGGTGCTCGGCGTGGCAAGACTCGCAGCGAACCCGTAGAAAGCCATGCTCCAGCCGCCCGCATTGGAGAAATTCTTCAAATTCCCGTTGCACATAGCCCGGCAATTCCTTTCCCTGCTCTGCCATAAGCGCAGCGAATGCCGGGTAATACTCGTCAACGATCTGATAGAGAAGGGTTTGCTCGGGTCGGTGGCTCTGGTAACGACCAGTATCCCGATCCCGGCTGGCCGTCCTGGCCGCCACATGAGGCATGTTCCGCGTCCTTGCAATACTGTGTTTACATACAGTCTATCGCTTAGCGGAAAGTTCTTTTAGGAGAGCATGAAAAACCTCGGGGCAGCCATCGAATGATGCCATCTACAGGGGTTAAAATAACCACCATCATTTCATAACAATACCTGCTGACTATGAAGATCTACGTCATCAAAATAGCAGTTCATGGAGTCAGTCCGATGGTCTGGCGTCGGCTGAGAATTGCTGCCGACACGTCACTGGCCGCGCTTCACTTCATTTTCCAGATAGTGCAGGGCTGGGGGGACGACCATCTCCATCAATTTCACATTTATGGCAAAGATTACGGTATCTCCTACGAAGGAGGCATCGGTTTTGTCGATAATCCGTTCCGGGTCGTGATTGATGATTTTGCTTTTGATGCTGGCGATCGCTTTACCTATGAATACAATTTCTTTGAGCACTGGCTTCATGACATTCGTGTTGAGGCCATTTATGAAAACTCTACGCTGAAAGCGCCGTTTTGTATAAGCGGCCATGGTATGCCCGGAGCCACAGCTGCGGATGAGTTCGATAAAACCCTGGCGTTTCTTGAAGCTATCGTTAATGCGGATGATGAAACAACGGTCGGCGAGATCCGCCCTTTTGCTGACGACCTGGATGCTGTCAGGTTCAACCGCCACAAAATCAACCGGCAACTGAGCAGGCTCGACCTTGCATCTCCGGTACTGGAGCCTGAAGTTATCTGGCTGGGCCGTCGTCGCTGACTGATGTCTATAAAGGTATACGTTTTCAGCATGCCTCTCAGATCCCCGAAAAAATGTCTATAAACCTCCCTAAATCAGTGTTTATGGATTATTCTTTAAATCTCTATGATGTTTAAAGACCTTCCGGAGGTTTTGCGTGCAATATGCCTACATCAGGGTAAGCTCGGCCGATCAGAATACGGCCCGTCAGGAAGAGGCATTGTCAAAGGCGGGTTTTCAGCCTGATAAAATTTGTGTTGAGCATGCCAGCGCGAAGGACACAAACCGCCCGGGGTTACAGGAACTCCTGGGGCAATTACGCCCTGGTGATACGCTTCTGGTTCATTCCATCGATCGCCTTTGCCGGAATATGTCGGATATGTGCGCTGTCACCACCCGGCTTCGTGACCAGGGCGTTACCCTTATTTTTCTGAAAGAGCAGCTGACGTTCAGCGCCGGCACAAACAATCCGATGCAGGAACTGCAGCTGCACATGATGTCGGCATTCAGCCAGTTTGAACGAGCCTTACTGAAGGAAAGGCAGGCCGACGGCATCGCCGCGAAAAAAGCACGGGGTGAAAAAACAGGGCGCCCCGGCGCCGATATCAAAAAGATCCAGGAAATTGACGCACTCAGAAGCAGAGGGGTCAGGCTCAGGATCGCCTGCGACCATGCGGGCCTTGGCGTTTCCACATATTATAAGCTTCGTCACCAGATGAACAACCAGTAGCCGGGAGATAGTCATCCACCACAGCAGGAGGCAATGATGCAACTGACGCTCCAGATAGTCATCACCGATGAATCAGGCTCCAGTCGAACGGAGGAACTGATGACAATCCAGAAATCAGGGGAGACCCGGAACGACATCGGATTATCGGTGTCAGAATCCAAGCTGTTGCTGAATACGGTCCAGCAGTCGGTGGTCCAGCTGCAGGCAGACGAATATACTCAACACCATATCCGGTGCCCTCACTGCCTTGCTGCGCGCAGAATCAAAGGCAAACAGAAAATACGGTACCGGACGCTGTTTGGCGTTATTCCGGTATCCGGGCTTCGGGTGTACCGGTGCCGTTGTGAAGAGAGTGATACAAAGACAGTCAGTTTGCTCAGCGACTGGGCCGGCGATTATTCTCACCCGGCACTGAAATATATTGAAACCCGCTGGGCCTCGATGATCTCCTATGAAATGACGACTCGTCTGCTGAAAGATATTCTGCCGGTGGGCCACAGCCTGAATGCCTCAACGGTGAGGAATCATTTATGCCAGGTGGCGCAGCGTCTTGACGCTGAGGCTGAAGCTCATTCAGGTTTTCTTTCCGGCTGCCCCCGCGACTGGGGGAACCTGCCCAGGCCAGGAAAACCGCTTGTGGTGGGTATAGATGGTGGTTATGTTCGCGATCGGGATGACAAAAAGCGTAATTTTGAAATTATTGCCGGGAAGTCTTTTTCCGTTGGTGCGCCTGCTGACACCCGCCGCTTCGGTTTTGTTCAGAAGGATGACTGTCATCCGGAACGCAGGCTCATGACCCACCTTTCAGCGCAGGGAATGCAGGCCAACCAGCAGATATTTTTTCTGTCCGACGGCGCGGATAATCTCAGGGACCTCCAGTTCGGTATGTACCCTGAGTCAACGCATGTGCTGGACTGGTTTCATATCACCATGAGGCTGAAGGTGCTCATGCAATATGCCCGGGGACTGCTGGTATCAGATCCAGAGGCGGGGAGTAAAGTTCTGGCACTGCTGGAAAGCATTAAACGATATCTCTGGCATGGCAATGTTGTCGCTGCGCTGGAACATATTGATAATTGCGTTATGTATTGCGATGACCCTGAACTCAGCTATCCTAGCCTGAAATCCCTGCAAAAACATCTGGATGAAATGTATACCTACATCCGGAATAATAAGATGATGATCCCAAACTACGGCGAAATGCGTCGGTACGGAGAGCCGGTATCAACCGCGTTTGTGGAATCCACGATCAATGAAGTGATCGCCAGACGAATGGCCAAAAAGCAGCAGATGCAGTGGAGCAGAAAAGGGGCTCATTATTTGTTACAGACCCGGACCGCCGTTTTGAATAACGAACTGCAGGATAAATTTGTCTGCTGGTATCCGGGTTTTCAAAGTGACGGGAAGGGACCAGCGATGGCAGCATAGCTCACGCTGCCCCAATATTTTTTATGCTCTCGGTCGTATGGAAGCTGGACCGCCTCGGTCGTGATCTTCGTCATCTCATTAATACAGTGCACGACCTGACCGCGAGGGGGACCGGTCTGAAAGTGCTGACCGGTCACGGGGCGACTATCGACACAACAACGGCCGCTGGCAAGCTTGTCTTCGGTATCTTTGCCGCACTGGCGGAGTTTGAGCGCGAACTGATTGCTGAAAGAACGACTGCAGGTCTGGCATCAGCAAGAGCCCGTGGGCGGAACGGCGGCCGACCTTATAAAATGACGCCAGTCAAACTGCGACTGGCAATGGCATCAATGGGACAATCAGAAACAAAGGTCAGTACGCTATGCCAGGAACTTGGGATAACCCGGCAAACTTTGTACAGGCATATTTCCCCTGTTGGTCAACTGCGGGCGGACGGGATCAAGCTGCTCAACCGTGGATAATTTGAACGGACGGAAAAATCTGGGGTTCCGGCGTAGTACCCCTATCACCTCCACATTTTTGCAACAGTGCCTTATAAATGGCAGCCTTATGTTTACTTGCCAAGATGGGCTACCATATGATGTTTTATACTGAGCAATATTAATATTATCTTTAATGGAAAAATTAAGCCCACTAAGTGACCCACTGCTATATGGCTCTATTGTGAAGACGCCTGAGGGTAAAAATTTATACATGGTTGTCCCTATGTCTATTATTGCAAGGTTGACAATATTATTCGTTTTATAAATTTGAGCGTTTAAAATCACACATCAAAGCAATTAGTCAGGATAAACAACAATACCCAGTGCTTCGAGAATCAGTTCTTGCTGCCAGGCTGCAATTTTGATACCTGATGTATCGACTTTGCGGGGATCTAAACCGTCGAGTTCGGCGTGGCATAAATTGGCACCCTGTAGGCTAAATTGCCCCCAGACATCTTCGGAAAAAACACCTCGACTTAAGTCTGACTCTTTCAGTGATGCACCCGCTAGGTTCGTTCCTATCCAGCGATTTTCAAACAACTCACATTTTTCTAAACAAACCCTCTCCATATTGGCATAGGAAAGATTACATCCAGAAATAAATGCTGAGCAAAAGTACATACGATTACTCACTTGATGGGCAAAGTTTGTTCGGGAAAAGTTGGCACCTTTTAAATCACACGCACGGAACTCTATACCGTAGCAATTGGCATTACTGAAGTTTGCCATCGCAAGTTGGCATTGTTGGAAACTTGCATCACGAAGATCTGCGACATCAAAGTGGCAGCCTTCGATATCACCCTGTTCAATGAACTTGCAGTTGACGAATGTCGTATCACGCAAGTTAGCACGTCGAAAGTCGCTGCGAATGAATGTGCAAGCGGTGAAGGTGAGATCACTTAAGTCTTTATGTGAAAAGTTGTGGTGCCGATATGTATGATTGTAGGTTTCCATGAGTACTCCTTGTTGAAAGGAGGGCTAGACTACCATTATACATATGCCAAGACATTAAAATAAAAGCCTGTTACATCAACACATTACAACCCCTCAATTTACCTGTTTTAAGTGGTCAAATTGGCGCGTAGAGCGCCTATCGCTCTTGCATTGGCACGCGGCCCTGTTGAAAAAAGTTATTCGCTTTAGATAGGGTTAGGAGAGCCGTGCTTCGCCGGTAAAAAATCGGACTATCCGACGCAGGGCGGACTCATCGGCGGAGAAGCAAACTTTGACTATATCTCCCTACACTTGGAAGAGGGCTAGACTGGCCCCATAGATCACCAGACACTTCGACTCTCTTAAAATAAGAGGTAGTCTTGGAACTATGTTTAATACCAGTCAGAACGATAAGATGGTTGAAGTGTTATCAGGACCTGAGCGGCGTCGGCGTCGTACACCGCAGGAAAAAATTGCCATTATTCAGCAGACTATGGAGCCCGGTATGACCGTGTCTCATGTCGCGCGCCTGCATGGCATCAATGCAAACCAGATATTCAAATGGCGCAAGCAATATTAAGACGGTTCACTGACGGCTGTTGCATCGGGCGAGGAAGTGGTGCCGGCCTCCGAACTCGCTGCCGCCAATAAGCAAATTCGCGAACTCCAGCGCCTTCTGGGCAAAAAGACGATGGAAGCCGAGATACTCAAAGAGGCCGTGGAGTTCGGCCGGGCAAAAAAATGGATTGCGCATGCGCCCTCGTTGCCTGGGAACGACGAATAAGCGACGTTTGCAGAAGTCTTGGCGTGTCGCGTGCGCAGTTGAGCATTCGGGTTCACCGGCCATCTGACTGACAGGATCGCAGACGGCAGCCCCGTTCTGACGATACCACCGTATTGTCCCGGATAAACATGGCGGTGGCTGACCTGCCGACGTATGGTTATCGCCGTGTGTGGGCGCTGCTGCGACGGGAGTCGGAGCGGGACGGCCTGCCTGTGGTTAATGCAAAGCGGGTGTATCGCATTATGAGAACGCATAATCTGCTTCTTGAACGTAAACCCGCTGATCCTTGCCGTAAGCGGGCCCATAAGGGGCGCGTAGCAGTAGCGGAAAGTAACCGGCGCTGGTGCTCAGATGGCTTTGAGTTCCGCTGTGATAATGGCGAAAAGCTGCGGGTGACCTTCGCGCAGGACTGCTGCGACAGGGAGATCATTGACTGGGCAGCGAGCACCGGAGGCTATGACAAAGAAACGGTGCAGGATGTCATGCTGGGTGCGGTGGAAAAACGCTTCGGAAGGCAGTTGCCAACAGTGCCGGCGTTCGCCCGGTTGCTGGGACTGGAGCCTTGTACGACAGCAGTGCGAAGCCCGGAAAGCAATGGCATAGCAGAAAGCTTCGTGATGACGATAAAACGGGACTACATCAGCATCATGCCGAAACCGGACAGCGAGGCAGCGGTGATGAATCTGGCGGTGGCGTTCAGTCATTACAACGAACATCATCCGCATAGTGCACTGGGATATCGCTCACCACGGGAATATATACGCAGGAAGTTATCGCAACCGTAAGAGAGCAAAAACGTCTGGATATATAGGGTCAAATCCACTGTAAATATATTACCAGTTCTTAATTACTGAATCTCCGATCCCTGCAATATGCTCGTTGAGTTCATTCATAGATGAATGAGTATTTGTAATATACAGGACTACTATACGAGATGGCTTGCCTCCGGGGCCCAACAGTGCAACGATGCCCCGAGATCCGTGATCACCTGCTCCTGTTTTATCCGCTATCATCCAGCCAGCTGGCAGTACAGAGCGGAACAGAGGCCCGCCGACTTTATCTTCCTGCATCCAGCTTATTAATTTTTTTCGAGATTTTTCTGTAAGTACACTTTCGTTTAACAATTTTTGTAGCGTTTGAGCCATCGCTGCCGGAGTGGTGGTATCACGCTCATCGCCAGGCTTCGCCTCATTAAGGCTGGGTTCGTGTCGATCAAGCCTTGTATAACTATCACCAGTGCTACGCAGAAAATGAGTTAATCCCTCCGGCCCGCCAATAGTTGATAGCAATAAATTTGCAGCAGTGTTATCACTGGTGGTAATGGCAGCATTGCATAACTCAGAAACCGTCATTCCATCTGCAATGTGCTGACTGGTTAGTGGAGAATAGTCGTCCAGGTCATGCTTATTATAGGTAATTCGGCGTTCAAGTTGTTCAAGCCCTTTATCAACACGTACTAATATTGCTCCACATAACAAAACTTTGAATGTGCTCATCATAGGAAAACGTTCTTCACGGCGATGACTACTCAGAACCTTCCCGGATAAAAAGTCTATTTCAGTAAAACCAACCCGACCTTTGATATGGTCTTCTGTGCTTTGTATTGTATCAGTAACATTGACTGGTGTAGATAATGCTGGAGTACACATTCCAGCCAGTAAAGAGATTATAATAAGGCGGATCTTTTTCATATTAATATCCTTTTTAAAATTAAGTTAAGTAATAATAGATAAATAATGAGTAAACAGGCTCTGTTCAGCCGGACTGTCGGTGTACCACCGGAGCACGTAAAGCATCCGGTGCAATCTTCAGCCGGGTAAGCACCGGACCGATAATCTGGCCGAAGACAGGCGCCGCCACTGAGCCACCAAAATGCTGTCCCGCTTTGGGATTGTTAATAACCACAACCAGTGCCACTTCAGGACGGCTCGCCGGCGCGACGCCTGCCGTATAGGTAATATGCCCCCCGTCATATTTTCCACCGGCACCTAACTTCTCTGCGGTTCCGGTTTTTATTGCCAGACGGTAGCCCGGTACAGCTGCCCTTACGCCACTTCCGCCGGGTAACACATCACTTTCCATCATTCTGATTACAGCATCGGCAAGCTTCGGGTCCGCCACCTGCTCACCGTACACCGGCGCGGATAACCGTGTAACGGATAACGGATGATAAACGCCACAGGCCCCGAGAGTGGCATAGGCTCTGGCTAACTGGAGCGGGGTTACCCGGAGGCCGTAGCCAAAAGCGAAGGTGGCGCGCTCAATATCAGCCCATCGATGGCGACTGAACGGAAAGTAACCAGTACTTTCACCGGGAAGGCCCAGCCCTGTCGGTTTTCCCAGCCCGAAGGATGAATACGTTTTTACCAGCGCATCCGAAGGCATCGCCAGGGCAATATGTGAAACTCCGGTATCACTGGATTTCTGAAGTATGCCGGTCGGCGTCAGCGCCGGCCAGTATCCCACGTCCCGGATAAGATGGCCGTCAACCCTGAACGGCCTTGTGTCAAGAAGCGTGCTGCTGCTGATAATATGGCGGCGCAGGCCTTCAAGAATGACGAAGGGTTTAACCGTTGAACCCGGCTCAAAGCTGTCATTAATCGCCACGTTACGCATTTCAGCGGAAGTGGCACCGGAAAAACGGTTGGGATTAAACGACGGATAGGATGCCATAGCCAGAATTTCGCCGGTGTTTACGCTGACAAGCACCGCAGCGCCTGACTGGGCGTGATGTTGCTCGACCCCCTCCCTTAACCGGCTGTAAACAATATACTGAAGCACACTGTCAATACTCAGCCTGATCGCCGGTGCAGTTTCCGGAGCGTCATACTGGATCACGCTGATGACGCCCCCCCTGGCGTTTTTGCGTATTTTTTTCACCCCGAAGTCCTTTCTCAGAACGGTGTTAAAGCTCTGCTCAATACCACTCAGCCCTCTATTTTCGGCACCGGTCACACCAATGAGCGAGGCTGATGCCTCACCCAGCGGATAGTAGCGATTTTCATTGTATTTCTGACTTATGCCCGGCAGATGCAGCTGTGACACGGCCCTGGACAATGACAGGGGCGACTTTTTCTTCAGAAACAGGAATTCCTTGTCCGAATTATCTTGAATAGTTCTGCGAAGTTCCTCAGGCGTGATATCCAGCAAGTCGGCCAGAAAAGCCCATCTGGCTTCCGCGAAGTCCGGATGAGCGGCAGCGATGCGTTTTGGATCAGCAATGATGTCACGTGCCGGCACGCTCATGGCGAGAACAACGCCGTAACGATCGGTCAGGGTTCCGCGCTGTGCTGGCAGTGCAAGTGTCCGTACGGATCGACGGTCAGCCGCATTTTCCAGGACAGCGTGGTCAAAAAGCTGAAGTCCGGTGAGCCTGGCAACCAGCACGATAAAGATTAATGCGATACCGGCAAGAAGAATATTATATCTGACGTTGCTGAATCCCTTCTCAGGTGATGACGGGCGAATACTTTGTTTATTTTTCATCGCGGAGTTTTTTATCATTTTCGCTGGAGTCTGCTCCCCTTGCAGCAGGCTGCCTTACAGAGCCTCATGCTGCAGGGGAGCAGAAAAAATCGACGCCAGAAGCGGTATATTCAGTGCAGGTGTAATTCTGCGTGGAACCGGGTTCTGGCGAAAACCGGCCATATTTCCGCTCACAGCGCCCGGTCTTTTGCTGAGTCAGATGCTGCCAGCCGACCCGTTATGAAGCCGGACTGACGCGTTCCCCGTGAGCTGCTTTTAACAGGGGTCTGACGCTCAGTGGAACGAAAACTGGCACTGTTGCAAAGTTAGCGATGAGGCAGCCTTTTGTCTTATTCAAAGGCCTTACATTTCAAAAACTCTGCTTACCAGGCGCATTTCGCCCAGGGGATCACCATAATAAAATGCTGAGGCCTGGCCTTTGCGTAGTGCACGCATCACCTCAATACCTTTGATGGTGGCGTAAGCCGTCTTCATGGATTTAAATCCCAGCGTGGCGCCGATTATCCGTTTCAGTTTGCCATGATCGCATTCAATCACGTTGTTCCGGTACTTAATCTGTCGGTGTTCAACGTCAGACGGGCACCGGCCTTCGCGTTTGAGCAGAGCAAGCGCGCGACCATAGGCGGGCGCTTTATCCGTGTTGATGAATCGCGGGATCTGCCACTTCTTCACGTTGTTGAGGATTTTACCCAGAAACCGGTATGCAGCTTTGCTGTTACGACGGGAGGAGAGATAAAAATCGACAGTGCGGCCCCGGCTGTCGACGGCCCGGTACAGATACGCCCAGCGGCCATTGACCTTCACGTAGGTTTCATCCATGTGCCACGGGCAAAGATCGGAAGGGTTACGCCAGTACCAGCGCAGCCGTTTTTCCATTTCAGGCGCATAACGCTGAACCCAGCGGTAAATCGTGGAGTGATCGACATTCACTCCGCGTTCAGCCAGCATCTCCTGCAGCTCACGGTAACTGATGCCGTATTTGCAGTACCAGCGTACGGCCCACAGAATGATGTCACGCTGAAAATGCCGGCCTTTGAATGGGTTCATGTGCAGCTCCATCAGCAAAAGGGGATGATAAGTTTATCACCACCGACTATTTGCAACAGTGCCTAGGGGAAATCTATACTCATCTGATGGCGATATTCTCTAGCTTTGAACGCAACCGCAATATTGAAAGAACGCGCTCAGGCCTTGCAGCTGCACGCGCAAGGGGCCGTGTGGGAGGGAGAAAACCGTCACTTTCTGAAGAAGATGTTAAACAAATTAGAATCTTACTTGCTGATCCTGAAATGACAGTTGGTGCAGTTGCTAAGCGCTTCAACGTTTCTCGCATGACTATTTATCGCTACACCACAAAATCATGAATGACCGCAGCATGGCGGTTTTATTTTCTTATGCCGTCAGGGCATGGAAGGCGACCACGCCGGAGTTAAACGGGCACCGGCCGCAAATCGCCGGAAACCGCAATGCTGAACGTATCGCCCGACCCAGCCCCCTCCCTGCAAAGCCCTAATCCCGCTCACCGCCACACAGCTGCCGTATGTCCCCCACGGGGGTGCGCAGTGGGCGCCGCGCGCCTGCGCGCGGGAACGGCGGCCCGCCTTCGGGTCGCGGCGCCGTACTGCGAGTTAGCGGCCGCACGCGGCCGGTTACGGGGGACACTACGCCATACGACCAGCGACCCGCTGAGCTGCACAATCCACGGATAACACAAGCTACATACATGTCGATATGGGAATCCGCCCATCTTGCCGGGCGCCGCTGTCGTGTGGAAATCCGCCCACCTTACCGGGCGCCGGTGCCGTGTGGGAATCCACCCACCTTGCCGGGCGCCGGTGCTGTGTGGAAATCCGCCCACCTTGCCGGGCGCCGGTGCCGTGTGGGAATCCGCCCACCTTGCCGGGTGCCGGTGCCGTGTGGAAATCCGCCCACCTTGCCGGGCGCCGGTGCCGTGTGGGAATCCGCCCACCTTGCCGGGCGCCGGTGCTGTGTGGGAATCCGCCCACCTTGCCGGGCGCCGGTGCTGTGTGGGAATCCGCCCACCTTGCCGGGCGCCGGTGCCGTGTGGGAATCCGCCCACCTTGCCGGGCGCCGGTGCCGTGTGGGAATCCCCCCACCTTGCCGGGCGCCGGTGCCGTGTGGAAATCCGCCCACCTTGCCGGGCGCCGGTGCTGTGTGGAAATCCGCCCACCCTTTCCGGGCGCCGGTGCCGTGTGGGAATCCGCCCACCTTGCCGGGCGCCGGTGCTGTGTGGAAATCCGCCCACCCTTTCCGGGCGCCGGAGCCGTGTGGGAATCCGCCCACCTTGCCGGGCGCCGGTGCCGTGTGGGAATCCGCCCACCTTGCCGGGCGCCGGTGCTGTGTGGGAATCCGCCCACCTTGCCGGGCGCCGGTGCCGTGTGGGAATCCGCCCACCTTGCCGGGCGCCGGTGCTGTGTGGAAATCCGCCCACCCTTTCCGGGCGCCGGAGCCGTGTGGGAATCCGCCCACCTTGCCGGGCGCCGGTGCCGTGTGGGAATCCGCCCACCTTGCCGGGCGCCGGTGCTGTGTGGGAATCCGCCCACCTTGCCGGGCGCCGGTGCCGTGTGGGAATCCGCCCACCTTGCCGGGCGCCGGTGCTGTGTGGAAATCCGCCCACCCTTTCCGGGCGCCGGAGCCGTGTGGGAATCCGCCCACCTTGCCGGGCGCCGGTGCCGTGTGGGAATCCGCCCACCTTGCCGGGCGCCGGAGCCGTGTGGGAATCCGCCCACCTTGCCGGGCGCCGGTGCCGTGTGGGAATCCGCCCACCTTGCCGGGCGCCGGTGCCGTGTGGGAATCCGCCCACCTTGCCGGGCGCCGGTGCTGTGTGGAAATTCGCCCATCTTCATGACAAAAATTTGTCAAATGACAGGCTCATGTGTGCTGATTTATGTCAGACGGGATTTTGCTTATCAATTATTGAGAACAGAAATTTTCCTGAATCATCAATACTATACTTAGCAAGTAAAGGTGTTTTCTCATTTATCTGCTTGAGTGCAGGATCAAGGAAAGATCGTTTCAACTCTGCCAAGTTCTTCTGTTGGGATTCCGGCAAAAGGAAACGGTCATTTAACCAAGCATGAGTAGTAACCCATAAGCCTGAAGATTTGAATTGAGCAAGACTTTCATAAAGGCGGATCGTCCGTGGATTTCGAAGACTGCCACAATCGCGGAGCGAGTAGGTGGTGAACTGGTTCGTCAGGCCGTAAATGTACCGCAGGAGTTTATGGTTAAATTCGATTTCCCAGATACCACGAGCTGATCGGCTGCCAGCCTCTGTTAGCCAGGGGCGCGCGACGCAGTCAAAACGGCACTGTTGCAAATAGTCGGTGGTGATAAACTTATCATCCCCTTTTGCTGATGGAGCTGCACATGAACCCATTCAAAGGCCGGCATTTTCAGCGTGACATCATTCTGTGGGCCGTACGCTGGTACTGCAAATACGGCATCAGTTACCGTGAGCTGCAGGAGATGCTGGCTGAACGCGGAGTGAATGTCGATCACTCCACGATTTACCGCTGGGTTCAGCGTTATGCGCCTGAAATGGAAAAACGGCTGCGCTGGTACTGGCGTAACCCTTCCGATCTTTGCCCGTGGCACATGGATGAAACCTACGTGAAGGTCAATGGCCGCTGGGCGTATCTGTACCGGGCCGTCGACAGCCGGGGCCGCACTGTCGATTTTTATCTCTCCTCCCGTCGTAACAGCAAAGCTGCATACCGGTTTCTGGGTAAAATCCTCAACAACGTGAAGAAGTGGCAGATCCCGCGATTCATCAACACGGATAAAGCGCCCGCCTATGGTCGCGCGCTTGCTCTGCTCAAACGCGAAGGCCGGTGCCCGTCTGACGTTGAACACCGACAGATTAAGTACCGGAACAACGTGATTGAATGCGATCATGGCAAACTGAAACGGATAATCGGCGCCACGCTGGGATTTAAATCCATGAAGACGGCTTACGCCACCATCAAAGGTATTGAGGTGATGCGTGCACTACGCAAAGGCCAGGCCTCAGCATTTTATTATGGTGATCCCCTGGGCGAAATACGCCTGGTAAGCAGAGTTTTTGAAATGTAAGGCCTTTGAATAAGACAAAAGGCTGCCTCATCGCTAACTTTGCAACAGTGCCCTCTGGGAGACTACCCCAGCCTCTCCACCTTCGTTTCTCCTTCCACCATCGACAGCTGATACAGCGAAAACGATCTCTGTTTCTCAATTAAATTCGCCAGTTCCGGCGAGTGGCTGGTCAGCCAAATTTGCGAGTAGCGGCTGGCCTCGGCGATTAAGCTCGCCAGCGCGGGCAGCATCTGCGGATGCAGGCTGTTTTCCGGTTCGTTGAGGGCGATAAAGGCCGGTGGACGCGGGCTTAATAGCGCCACCGCCAGGCACAGAAAACGCAGAGTGCCGTCGGAGAATTCCGCCGGCTCCAGCGGTCTGCTTAGCCCTTCACGCTGCATCATCATCCGGAAGCGTCCGCCGGTGTTGTCGCTGTAAAACACGCAGCCGGGGAAGGCCTGGTCGAGGATGCGCATCAGCAGCAGCTCGTCGCCAATTTCCACGATGGTCTGAAACGCCGCCGCCAGGTTTGCGCCGTCGCTGGCCAGCACTGGGGAGCGGAAACCGACCTGAGGCGCGCGCATGGCCGAGCCGATTGATACAGAAAACTCCTGATAAAAGCGCCAGTTACGCAGCGACTCGCGCATCTGCGACACTTCCGGGTAAAGATGCGGCTCGCCAAGCTGGCCGAACACCGATTCGTTCTCATACAGCGTGCCGCTGTGGGTGACTTTCTCGTGATGCACGTTGTTCAGAAATACGGCCTGATTTTTACGCTTCATCAGCTGTGACGACGGGCGGCGGTATTGACCACTCAGCCAGATGGACTCTTCTTTGATCACCGGATCGAGTTGAAACTGTGAGGGGTAAGGCAGTTTTTCGACAAAGCCTACCTGCAGCTCGTATTCGTAGGTTTCGGTTTCAACGGCCAAATTCATCCGCCGCAGCTGGTCGCTGCGGGTTTTGCCTGCCCAGAACACTTTTAAAATCCCACCCTCGTTCGCCAGTGCCTGCGAAAACTGCCCCTGTGCGGCGCTGTGCATCAGGTGGATCGCCTTGTAGATATTGGATTTTCCGGTGCCGTTTGGGCCAAAGACGATGTTGAGCTGTTCCAGCTCCAGCGACATTTCGCGAATCGAGCGGTAGTTTTGAATGTGCAGGGTGGTGATCACAGGCAGTCCCTTTTTGCGTTACAATCCTGTACATAATTACAGTCTTTTGTGTGGAATGCAAAAAAGAGACGACAGTGAGGGTGTCGTCTAAACGGGGTACTGCTTTGGGCCTCTGTGGGTCAAACGGGCCTTCGCATTTTTATCGTCAGGTTACTGCCAGACGCAGACCCAAATCATCAGGATAGGGATCAAAGTAGTTTTGCGTCATCAGATACCGGTCAGGGTATTCGGCCATGTAGTGTTTCAGTAGCGTCAACGGCGCGAGGATGGGTAGCAGCCCGTCGCGATAGTGCAGGATCACATCGCGCAGCTCGACGCGCTGGCGGCTGTTCAGCTGGTTACGGAAATAGCCCTGGATATGCATTAGCACGTTGGTATGGTTTTTCCGCGAGGCGGGCTTTTTCAGGATGGTCATCAGCTTTTCGCGGTACGCCACGAAGAACGCGTCCAGATCTTCCCATTCATGCAGCGACGCAACGAACGGGCCAATCTCGCGGTAGCCCGCCTGATGGTGCGCCAGAAGCTGCAATTTATAGCGGCTGTGGAAATCCAGCAGCGCGCGGCGCGTCAGGCCTTTAGCGCGCAGCGTGTTCAGCTCGTGCAGGGCAAATACCCGCTCGATAAAGTTTTCCCGCAGCACCGGGTCGTGCAGCCGACCGTCTTCCTCCACGGGCAGCCACGGGTAGGTTTCAAGCAGGGCGGCGGTGAACAGCCCGACACCCTCCTTGCGGCCCCGGTTGCCGTTTTCATCATATAGCCGCACGCGTTCCATGCCGCAGCTTGGCGATTTCGCGCAGACGATAAATCCCGACAGATCGCCGATTTTTGGCAGATAGTCCGCCGTAAAGTCGGCCATTTTCTGCGTTATATCATCATGGGGCGGCTTGCTGAAGCGGAGCTGCGTTTCGCCGCTGTCCGTCAGCGTCAGGCGTATGGCCGGGCGTGGCGTCGGCAGGCCAATCGCCATTTCCGGGCAGACGGGCCTGAAACTCACCCACTGGGCCAGTTCATCCATGACAAAGCCCATACGCTTGTGTCCGCCGTCGAAGCGAACGGCAGACCCGGTCAAACATCCGCTAATACCGAGCACAGGTTTTGTTGTCATGGTGTGGTCCTCCCGTTCTTCTCTTTAAAACTTACACAACATAACTAATTTGTCCAAGTATTAGCGGAATTATTTTTTATTTGCCTTTAAAATCAACGTTTCTTAACTGCCCTTGTAAGTTGAATAACCGTATTGGCTCAGCAGGAGAGGGATGTGCAGCTTTTCGTTGGTCCGGGTTACGGTGAACAGCACCGGGATCTCCGGGAAGAAGGAGTCCAGCTTCTTCCCGTGGAAGTAATCTGCGGTTTTAAAGGCCACTTTATAGACGCCGGGCTGCATATCCTGATCCTCCGGATAAAGCGATTTGATGCGGCCGTCATGGTCAGTTTTGCCGCTGGCAATTGGGGTCCATTTGTCCTGCTGCTGTTTTTCCAGCGTGACGGTAACGTCCGATGGCGGCATCCCGGTTTGCTGGTCAAGAATGTGTACGCTCAGCGTGCCGGCAGGGGCGCTAAAGGCGGCAGGGGCAAAGGCCAGGGTGGTCAGCATCAGCAGAGAGGCAGTTTTTTTCATTGTGTTTTCCTGTGGGGTTGTCGGTCACAGGAAAACGTTAGCATTTGTGGCGCGGGAAAATATTCAACTTTTCGTGAAGATTCCCGCAGGAGAAAATGATTAGAGGATAATCACTTCAAGCGATACCTGCTGCTGCCACTGCTCGATCTGCTTTTTGCGCGCGGCGGTGAGTTTACCGCGCGTGACCAGAAGCCAGTGGCGGTCCGGGAAAATCTCCGGGGCCAGCGTGGCGGGCGGCGTGGGTAAAATATCGATACGGTGGCCTTGCCCGGTGCGGGTTAAGGCTTCGAGCCAGACTTCGCACGGGTCATTCAGGTTCCAGCCGCTGAGCAGGATGTTGTCGCCCGGCGCTTTTTTATCGCCTTCCAAGCAAAACGAGGTGTAGGCGATGATGATGCCGTCGAGGATCTCCCGCAGGGTCATGGCGGCGGCGACGTTTGCCGACACCTGACTGCGCAGCGGACGCAGCACGTTCGCGACCAGTTCTGGTCTTGGGTACTCGCGTCCTGCGTCGTAAATCATCTGACGCAGGGACTCGATTTTGCCGTCCTGCAGGCGCTGTAACATGCTCTGCTGCAGCGTGAGCCAGTTGTTGGTCAGGCGCGACGTAGGGCGCTCCAGCAGCGGTTTGACCTGGCCAATCGGGACGCCTTTTTTTACCCAGTCGAGGATTTTTAGCGCCTGCTGGACGTCCTCATCGCTGTACTGGCGGTGGCCGCCCTCCGTGCGCTGAGGCTTGAGTAAGCCGTAGCGCCGCTGCCAGGCCCGCAGCGTGGTGGCGGTGATCCCGCTGAGTCTGGCGAATTCGCCGATGGAGTAAGCCATGTCCGTGTCCAGAGTTGAGGAATACTCTCAATATACTACGAATTTTCGCGGATGGGATGAAGCGCCGCCGCGGTGCACTACACTTAATTTCCAACCGTGCAAATGAAAGGAATTCTCATGAAGCTATGGCCTGTTGTGACCGGTGTTGCCATTGCCCTGACGCTGGTAGCCTGTAAATCCCCTACCCCACCGAAGGGCGTGCAGCCCATTTCCGGTTTTGACGCCAGCCGCTATCTTGGCAAATGGTACGAAGTCGCTCGCCTGGAAAACCGCTTTGAACGCGGCCTAGAGCAGGTTACCGCCACCTACGGCAAGCGCAGCGACGGCGGCATCAGCGTGCTTAACCGCGGCTACGACCCTGTGAAGAACAAGTGGAATGAGAGCGAGGGTAAAGCCTACTTTACCGGCGAACCGACCACGGCCGCGCTGAAGGTGTCCTTCTTGGGGTCAGTTTGGATATAGAGAATTATTGTACGGTAAGCCTGTTTTTTGAACAGGCTTACCTGTAGCAATAGGGTGTACTCCCGCGCTATACAGCGTTTTCAGGGGATTTTGTCTTAATCGGATAACCTAAATGCGATACAGCAAGAGCGACAACCTAAAAGCGATAGCCAATGACGATAAATCAATCACTTACGTATCCGAATTGGTTAAATAATGTGCTTAACGTACAAAAATTTCCGATCTCCAAACTGACCCCTAAATAGGCTGATTCGATGTGTTTGCGGGAAAAAAATCGGCCCAGATCCGCGAAATTTTAATCAGCGAGTCAGCTTGGGAAGAAATAACCTGCTTATTCGCACCTTCCCTAGCCAACACCTTTCTGCCATTCGGCTCCCGTTTCCTGATCGCATTTAACAGTGTGAAGCTGGCGCCGGGTTATACAGACAGCTGCAGTCTCATCCTGCCGGGCTAAACCTGCAGTACACAGGGGAACGGATACCGTCAGGTAACATGACCGTCTCAGCACCCGATTGAGATTTTCGTAAGGGATATAGAGCGTTACTGAAAAATTGACTGTGGCATGTTATCCCCCATGGAATGGTGAACAGACCAGGGATTACCCCCATTAAACCCGCATTCCGTAGTCAATATCTGCGTATCATGACCCGAAATCACATATGACAGTCAATATTGTTCGATCCGGGCAGACATGATAGAGAATAAATATTGACTGCGGTATGCGTGATGCATATCACAGTCAATGGAATGTCCTTAGCGGCATACGGCAGTCATGATATGCATATCGCAGTCAATTTTCTGGCTTCATCGCTGAGAGGGCTTCAGCCAGTTTAAGAGGATCGATGCCAGCAGCCTTCAGCGCCTTAATGACTTCGTCATAATTTTGCTCTGGCGCCTTCTCTTCTTCCTCTTTGCGCGGAACCTTCACAGGACTACTGATGAGTTTGGGGTTGCGATAATGCACGCTGAAATAGGTGGCTCGGCCACGTTTAAACTCGGTGTAATCCAGATAACCAATATCACGCAGCTGCTCCATCGCCTTACGCACCGTGTGGTTCTGTGTATAGACATTTGAGGTGAGATTCAGCCGGTCACGCATCCGTTTCATGGAAATAGGTGCAGGATTCTGGGGAAGACTTTCGATGTAGGTATAAAGCGCCTGGGCTGATTCCTTGCGCTGCAGGGCGTCAATGGCTTTCAGCCGCAGCAGTACCCTTCTGTCCATGTGGTAAAGCTCAAACAGCTTAGGTTCAGCCTTGATCTCAACGATATCCTCGTTGATGTCATAATAGGCTGACTGCACCAGATGGGTGGTCCATCCTTTGGTCTCGCTCTGGAACTTCAGCGTAACCGAGGCGAGTTTAAACAGGGAATTACTGATGCGATCGCGCATTTTTTTGTTTGAACGACGGGAGTCAAATCCGCACATCTTAACGAATTCGACGAACGACAGTTCCAGGGTGTCACTTTTTACCCCATACTCCGACATGGAGCGAATTATCCCCAGCCAGACTTTAAAATCCGTGTCCATATCAAGACGCGAACCGGTGATCTTAACGTCAGTGTATCCTTCGCTTTTGGCAATGGCCAGCTGTACAAGCTCCTCAGTCGCGTCTGTAACGTTTTTCCGGTTCGCCTTGCTCTTCCCTGTTGATTTCAGAGTTGGGACGAAGAGACCGAGTCTCATGAGCGCTACTGGCTGCACGGTACTGGTGCTGTTGACATCCAGCTTAACAACTTCACCGGTTGTCTTATCAACTTCCTGAAGGTTCAGAAGTAAGCTATTATTTTCGCTCGTCAT
>NZ_AP027765.1 GCF_036503815.1 Escherichia coli | reverse complement strand
CTCGCCGAACAGTTTTTTGATGTCTGAATTTTCGTTTTCCAGAAAGCCTCCTGCCTGTGGACAGTAAAAGAATAAACAGCAAATCGTGTGTCAGAGCCCCGCTAACTGACTGAAGAAAAACCTGCAGTCTGTATTTAACAACAGAGTCTGGCGTACTGACCATAGTTTATGTCATTAGCTTACTTCAGTATATGCATTACTGAATACAGCTTATCATTAGCATATTACAGTTTATCAGTAACATGCCACAGCTTATGTGATCGTGGTCCCGGCCCATGAGTAACAAGGTTTGTAGCGATATGGGGATCTTTAATGGATCCTTTATTGATCATTCATGGATCTATTTACTGGATCGGGCCTCTGGATATGTGGATAAATCATTCCGGAAAAACAGCATACACTACCGATTATGAAGGCTTCAGGGCGTACCTGCTCACTGTGATTACAGATCCATTGCGCTTCCTCGCCGGTTCGCGGGCTTCGCCCGGTCACCGGTCTGCGGCGAGCACCGTTTTTTCTGAAGTCTGTCTTTACAGGTAATTTTTGACGGAATCTGCCGTACTTCCTGAGCGTACAGTCATATCCGAAATACACTTCATATGTTTGTTTCAACGCCAGAGGCGCATACAGACTGGCTCCATGAATATCCTGATGACAGGCACTGCTGCGCAGACACCGGTCATGGATGTAACGGAAATACCAGCTGAACCGCAGGTCTTCCAGTCGGGGACACTGAGTACAGGGCTGGAGCTTGTGGATACGTATCTCTGGATCTTCAAACACTTTATGGAAGGAAAGGTGTTAACCAGATCCCTTGCCTGCCTGGTTTATATCAAGCCCTATAGCGACAGGACGGACAGTGTCACCTTCCAGTCAGTAGCTAAACGATCTAAGGTGTTCCTGGACAAACTGCAGGAGCCAACGTCTGAAATGATAAATAAGCGAGGGAATATCTGGTGCTGGAAGAGTTGAGATGACTGGCACATTGGTATAAATCTTGCCGTCATTCTGATCAGTTTGTAACATTCTGTAATGATCACCATTGGCTGGCGATTTTTCTGTTCAGTAATGTAATTAACCTTATCTGATGCGCTGGCCACTATTCCATCAGCTGTACTGATGGCAGGCTCCCTGTTGAGGTCTGCCGCGAGCTGTCCGCCGGACTCAACGGGCTCTGCCACAATCCGGTTATGATAGCCTGGAAACTGATCAAGGGTCAGGTCGATATAGTCCCTGGCAGGGGCGGCAATGACGTGGCCGTATCTGCCAGGACCATTATCCCACTGCATACCGACAATACAGGAGTACAGGTTGCTGCCGTCTTCCGTCAGATAATCAGTCAGAGTCTGGCTGGCCAGCTCGCTGCAACCGGCCGGGAAATCCTTCAGGTGATCATACCCGGCGGTGAGAGAAGCCTCACAGGAAGTCAGCTCCAGAGCATGTCGGAAGGCCTGCAGGCGGGTCCAGGTGTCCGCATTCACTTTTTCACCTTCCCGTCATGACGGGCCAGGGACTGAAGTTTACGGACGTCCTCCCGGGATCCTTTCAGCTCAGCTTTCGTATCCAGCAGCTGCGCCGCCAGCGGTCTTTTTCCCGGGAGCCGACTTTCCTGGCACATATTCTTTTCGCAGTTATCCCCAGAATCTGTGGATAACTGTTGCTCCTCTTTTGAGAGAGAAGGCTTTACTCACCGCCTGAATGCGGCAGATATGTCTGGACGATATATCTGCATACGCCGGTACTGCTTCGTCAGATTGCACGGCAGGTGAATTGCCGGGCTGGTACCATACCATATTTGCGCCGAACCCGTCCGGGGCGGTGCCGATAACAGATGTTAAATGATTGGTCGTTTTTACATCTGTAAAAGCAACAGGGCCCCATGATTATATCATGGGGCCCTGTTACTCTGATTCTTCGCAATAGATTGCTCTGAATCAGATGCGCCTTCTCCATTAGACTAACAGTTCTATATTATTTTACCATCTTTAAATGTGTAAGAGTTTTCTGTTTTTTATTGGTGTTTATCTGTATTTTTTGTTTTAGGAACGTTTTTGTAAGAATTATCTTTTATATTTGAGGTGATATCTTATTGTGGTTGTTGTAATAGTTTAGAGTCGTAATAAATATGATTGATCGCCACTTTAAATGAAGTTAATCTACTGGAGATGAAGTAACTTCATTAATGCGTCATAAAAATAAAAATTCCTGTTTTGGGAAATATGAATGTGTCTGTCCCCTCCTTCGGGAGGGTGTTTTTTATCTGGAAACTGGTTTCTGGTTCTGATTTTTCTTTTTGTATTATAGCGAGTTACGCATATTTACCAATCGATGTCTGGCAAACAGAGTATGGCGATGGTGTGATTTGTGTTTATTGGTAAAAAAAACACCCCCGTAGTGGGGGTGTTGAAACTTCAACCTATGTACTCATTATCCTGGGATGGATGAGTAGCGTGCGATATTGAATCATATTCAGCAGGAATAATAATATTCGCAAAAAAATGGATGTGCAAGGAAATTTTTTATATACTTTTGTGTGTGGTGGTTAGGTAATCAAGAAGATAAATGATGAAGTGTGCCAGTTCAGGATCAATGTTTCCATGGGAAAGCCATTTATTAATAATATCAATTAAGTTCGAAAGCTCAGGGAAGATTTGTTCAATGTTTTCCTCTGTCTCCCGCACAGTCATATAGCGACGTCTCCTTGGGGATTGAAAACAAAAACAATAATACAACAAGTATGAAACAGAAGGTAGGTGGCAGGGGCGGAACAGGAAAACGCATGAGGGCGCTTCCTGGGGGAGATGCCTGGTATCTTTAGGGTTCAGTTTTGAGATCGGGAATTTTTGTACATTAAGTGCATTATTTAATCAATTGAAACGCGTAATGGATTGATTTTATCAGCAACTATCGCGTTTAAGTTGTCGATCATATTTGAGTTGTCTCATTAAGGTCGAATCCCCTGAAAGCGGCGTATAACGTAGGAGTTCCCCTCTATAGCAATAGGTAAGGCTGTTCAAAAAAGGCTTACCGTACAATAATTCGCTATATCCAGACGGCCCCCCTTGTCATACAAGCTCGTAAGCGGCCCTGACGGCCTGTCAATGCGGTACTGCCCTGTCGGGACTGCTCTACCCACATAAGTTTCTACATAGCTTGAAGCTGGATGGGGAGGTATTACGGCTTTAGCCGTAATACTTTCTTCGTCCTCGCAGCGCTGACAGTTTTCAGGGATCAAATTTAGGTCCGCCATACACTCCGTAAAGACTCTGTCAGTTCACAGGTATTACCTAGTGAAGACGTATCATAAAATGAAAACTGTAGTTGGGTAGTTGCTCCCCCTCACGGCATGCAGGGGCTGAGGGGGAAAATTTCCTTATCTTGTTGTTGCTATTTCTGGCTTAGTCAGTTTTGAATTTTGCTTCCTAAGCAATAATCCCCTCACCGCAACAATCGTTCTTCTACACTAATAAGATCCGAAAAAAGGTAAAACCGGAACTTAATGAAATTACGGAGAATTTGACTGATATCCACTACCCCATTCTTCCGGCGTGCTATCTATACAGGCTGGTACATCTCATTTAGTCCGGAGGTTGTTATGGGCGTCAAAATCACAGGTTTAGACAAAATGCAGAAACAGCTAAAAGAGGTTGAGAGAGCAACGGAGGCCTTAAACGGAAGTTATGATGTTCGTTTTGATGCTAACGATCCTAGCAGCATTGAGAACGCAATTCAGGAAGCCTACTACTCAGGCAACCAGAATTGTTTATCGGATGTGCTCCGGCATACGTAAATCCTACACCGGAGCTAAGGAGGGATTACTTCTGAAGGTGCAACTCCTTCAGATTTGTTTCAAAGTAATCAACATAAATTCGTTCATTTTTGGGCTTCATTATCAGCTGAATACCGTTGGGTACGGGCGGACATGAGGCCCGGTAGGCAAACATCTCATCCTGGATATTCCGGAGCGTATAACCCAGTTGCTCTTCTTCTGCCCTTCCGGATACCCTTATGCCGGATAATTCCTTCTCTACGTACTTTTTCAGCTTCTCGCTTCTTTTCATACTGCTGCGATTATCCAGAAACTGAAGCAAGAAATAGCGGATGACCGGCAGTGTGAACACCACATAGAAGAGGATCTCATTCAGGCCGGATTTCATGACGATGCCGTAAACAAGCATCGCGACAGGCGAGACAATAAAAGCGGAAAGATAAAATACGTGCAGAACCTCCCTGAGCGATTTGTCCCAGCCGAGATTTTTTCCGTGGCAAAGGAGCGCCATTACGGCCTGCGGCGCGTCATACACCTTACTGACGTACCACCCCTCTTCGCCAAATCGCTTTCGTGCTTTTTCCGGGCTGTCTCTAAAATATGCAGCTTCCCGGATGATGTCATCCCGTGGGATCTCCTCCACCTTCAGTTCATTACGTCGGATGCCAAGTACCCGGCAGTCGTACATTTCCTGGATTGAGGCTGCCTTCCTGCGCAGAGCCGAGATGTGTCCACTGATAATAATGTTAAAGGTAAGCACCAGGAGTCCATATAACCCCAACAACGAAGACAACAGCTCTGAATCGACAAATTCCCGGCTCCGGTTGTATACGGTAACGAAAGAAAGCAGGAGCGGTACGATGATGCTGAAGAGAAAATTCAGTCTGTTCCAGTTTTTTACCCTGTCGTAGACACGGGCCTGCGCATACAGTAAATCAAGGTTTTCTCTGGTCGACTGGTTTGTGTAAATGGCATTCATGGTTCACCCGTAAACAGGAAAGAACGGCCCGAACACATCGCGCCATTTATTGATGGATTTTTCATACTCTTTATTATTTTCAAACCATCTCGCCTCCGATACTTTTTGCGCATCGAGATAACATCTGTCCGATATCGCCTTACGTGCCTCGGCTGAAAGTGAGTTGATATCACCCTGTATGCCTTTGGGATCGTTGACAGAGTACCGCACGGATTGACCAAGGTGGCGGAAAAGCGCTTCCAGCTCCATGTCAACAAACGATGAGCAGGATGTTCTGCCAGCGTAATAGTCCAGAATCAGCGTTTCCAGCAGGTAGGAACTCATGGATGGCATCGTCGGTCGCCGCTGCCAGTATTTGACTGCTCTGATGACATTGAGCACATTGCCGTTATTCTGCACATTGATAGTAGTGACTCTGTCCCTGTCTTTACGGGGGTCGGTAAACTTCCAGTGGCCGTTGCCATCGGGGATCAGGTAGTAAGTCCGTCCAAAGGCATCTTCGCTGGTAATAAAGCAGGGGACGATGTCAAAATTCCAGTCCTTGCTGACCAGTTTCAGCGTGACAGCTTCCTGGTTACGCCTGATGTCAGCCTGGGCGTACTGGGCAATGTCCTGCAGGCGGTTTTTAAAGGCATTCAGAATTCTGACGGAGCAGACGGTGTCTGCTCCGGAATGGCGGTAACTGTGCAGACGTGACCCCTCTCCGGAGGAGGTTACAGTTATCCGGTCACTCAGGATGGTATAGGTGGCACCTTGCCCGGTTAAGCCAAACATCAGATCAATATCATCAAGCGGACGGATTTTGGTTCTTCTGGCAAAGGAGCCAAAGGCAATATGGATCGCTGGAAAACTCACCGGAAATTTATCGTCCTTCTCAAAATCATTCATCTTACCGATAAGCCAGTCGCGACTTGCACGCGCGTCATCGGTATCTGCCTTTTTGAGATTCACGGTATCTTTCATAAATTCGTTAAAGGCAGCTATTACTGTGGTCGCCATGTTCAGTCCTTTAATTATTTATTGCAAAAGGCGCAGGGCTCTGTCGTACATCTGAACATTCCAGTGCCCAGGAAGAGTCGGTACAGTTTATTATTAGTACCGCAAGTTCACTACCGTCTCGCTCTCTACAAGGGCATATAATTTACGTGGGAAATATGAGCCTCGTTCTTTCATTGATAATTATGCAAAGTATTTCAGTTATTAATGCCAAATAAGCAATAATGCAATTAAGTTCAAAATATATTATTAGTATTGCATTATCAGCACAAATCCTTCTTCCTCTCTCCTGAGATCCGAAAAAAGTAATAATCGGAAATGTCGTACCAGAGCCGTCAGGCTGACCGGATGGTATAGTGGATTTTCGAACCGGAACGGGAGGGTTAGATGGGAAATTATTCAGATTTTGAGACCGATTTTGTTCAGCGAACACTGGCGCTTATCGATCAATATAACTAAATGATTGAGGTGCAGGGCAAGCCATTCAGGGAGCAGTACAACTACACGTTGGCCCTGAATTGCCTTCTGGATCTTATCGTCTTACCGAAGAGAGGGCGCTCTCTTTCCTGCCTGCCGACCGTTTAACGCTGCAGCTTAAAGCTGAAATGGGATTACATGAGTCACAACTGCCCGGACCGGAAATGAACCTGCGGGAGTTGATCCATAAGATGCGGAATTCAGTGGCTCATTTCTGTGTCCAGGTAGAGTCAGCCAGCGATGCATACCTTGTAGACTGGATTGTTTTCAGAGAATCCCAGGGTGATGGGGACGTCTACGCCAGCTTCAGCGCTCGGGAGCTTTTACCCTTTCTGAAATATTATGCGGCCCAGCTGCTCGACAATATGGCCCGCCGTCGAGCCCCAGCTGTTAACGTATTGGATTTGTGAGGGATTTACACAATGTTGATTCTCGATTGCTCCTCACGATTTCAGGCGCTGTTTTCACTTTCTTCCGGTTTTGGTTGCAGTGTTATGCAGCTAAAAAAGGTTTTGTTATCTCTCGATCTTGAACAGATTTACGAGACGGATCATTCCATTATGATCGACTCGCAACAATATCTGTGAGAGTACGTATGTAGGGAACTGGGGTCTCCGGGCAAGTTCTCCACCGCATACTGGTTTCACGGTACCCGGACATCAGCTGACAATACATTTGAAAGTGGTTTACTTCCGCTGAACCAGACTGAGTCACTGGTGATGGATATGCTGGTAAGTCTCGCACCAGACGCTGTGGTCAAAGAGAAATTGCAGGCTTGGAATTTTCATGCTGGCGTACCTGATAATCTCTTCTGGATGCGCACCAGAAACGAAATGCACTGGGGGCCATACGGTCACCTTGTTCGGGAGGTTCATCTTCATGCCCGCAAACTCTGGCAGCACAATTATCTGCGGCTACCGGAGCTGGTAGAGGATGTCTGCAATGCTTACCAGAAAAAGTATGGGCAGGATCTTACAGAACATTATCTTAAGGTACTGAAACCCTGCATCGTCTGTTTCAGGGCAGATATTGAGTATGAAAAAGGTGCACTTGAAGCCGCGCTGAGTTACGGATACACGTCCGTTAGAGAATTGCCGCCGGATAGCGGTGCACTATTCGGTATTGATTGACATGGTATATCTGTTTCTCTCGGTGAAATTGTGAACATTGAATTCACGAATTTGCATGAGCTTGATGGCTGAATCTTTTGGGTTGTACCTGTCATCCATACTACGTTTGTAAGTAACAGTGTTTCATTCAGGAAAAACTAGTTTGTGACAGATAATCTAAACAGCCTTATACATGTCTTTTAAGTTACTGTAATTTCTCAACTAAAACACAGGCTTTGTTGTTTAGCAGCTAGAGTGTATTGTTATTATTAAATACGCAGTGTGACAAGCGAGTAAAAGATGACATCACTTATAGTTACTTCGTTACGCAAAACCGGTCCTTGCCTTAGCTCTGTACTTGTAGAGGAAATGCTGAAAACCCAGGGAGTTAATCGTGATACCGCGCGCAAACAGATTTCCCGGGCGGCTTCTGCAGGGCAGATCCACTGTGTTGACAAGCTTTTCCCCAAGCGCGAACGATTTATTTATCTGAAGCAGCAGTATGGTACCGGGCGCTTCTGGTCCAGTCTCAATACAGCCCTCCTTGATACAGGATCGGCCTACGGTCTCGCCCTGAGTTGCCTCCGGGCTCGCGGGGGGATCCTGCCGGTCAGGCATTTTTCTTCTGCCTGCGGTTCACCGGTAGCAATGAAAAATAGATTATCATGGAAGTCAGTTCTGGACGGTCTGCTTCAGTACAAAATGGTCAGGTTCGTTACGTTACCCGGTCTGGGGGAGTGTGTGGCCCTGACAGAAAAAAATGATAACGGGTATCAGCGCGCGCTCCATCCCCTCAAAGCCAGGCTGCTTACAGAGTCCGTTCTGATGACATCCCTGAGTCAGTGGGTCCGACATAACGGTATCATCAGTTATGACACGCTGCGCACACGGGAAGAACTCGATTCAGATCAGGCGCCCTGTGTGGCAAATTTTGATTTTGACGTCACTGCTGCATCCTATCTTAATCCTCTTCTGCAGTTCTCCCGGTCAGGGGAAATTCGGCCTGGTTTCTTTGTCTGCGATATGCTTCTGGGCTGTAAGCTCAGTCTTGTGCACCTCCAGCCCTTTATTACAAAATGTCGTTCAATAAACAGCCTCAGGAACAGCCCAAGATGCCTGTTTATGTTTGTTGCCGACGAATACAGCGAAGAAGCTTTTCTGGAAATGAAGCGTGCCGGGATAATACCTGCGACACCGGAGAATCTGTTCGGAAAAGACTTTGCTGATGCACTCTTTCAGTTACGGGATCTGGTTGGCTCAATAACGCACTGCTTAAAAGATAATATAGCCGCAATAGATGACATCATGTCCAAACTTGAGAGGATTGCCGGAGTAACCAGTCAGCTTCAGGGGGATTTATTTGAATATATTGTCGCTGAGACCGTGCGCATAAACAGTAATGATGTTGAGGTTGGTAAAATATGTAAGTCAGAGAGGAAGGGGACTGCAGAATGCGATGTCCTGAGCCGACAGGGAAATGCAAAAATCACCTTTATTGAATGCAAGGGTTATAAGCCCTATTCGACAGTGAAGCATGAAGATGTGAAAAGATGGATTGGTAAACAGGTGCCGGTATTCTTCGATTATGCAAAAAGAGAATACCCCAATGCTGAAATTAATGTTGAGTTATGGACTACAGGAAAACTCGGCGATGATTCCAGAGAGTCTCTTCGTAAATTTCAAGAAAATAACTCAACTAATCAGCGTTATAATATAACCGTCTTAGAGCCGCATGAGGTCCGGATAAGAATAAAGGCGACCTGGAATGATGCTCTTATCCGGGTTTTTGAAAAGCATTTCCTCAGCAATCCGGAAAGAATCGTTCGCCGTAAACATGTTCCCGAACCGGTCAGACTTGCGGGTCACGATGAGGCAATAGAATTCGACTTCTGATGCGGTATACCTGTTTAATCAGAGAGAAATGTTATGGACTACACAAAAAATCAGCATGTGCTTTCACAGTGGGTGCTACGCAACTTTCGCAGCGATGACACAGCCCTGTCTGCAAAAGAAAAGCAGCGAGTATGGTGTCACACCGTGTATATGACGCCTGATAAAGAAAACGTTCTTCACACGCAACCTCTGCCAATATCCAGTGTGGCAGTATCGAAAAACTGCTTTCGTCTTATTGATGCTGAGACAGGGCAGCCTTTCGATATTGAAGACGAACTGGGTGTCTACGAACGCCTGACCGCCGGGATCGTGAACGATATCATTCATGAGCACAATTTCTCACGCCTTCGTCACACGCAGCCGGAAGATTTTCCGGTAGAGAAACTCGCCAGTTTTGCGGTGATGCAGTTAATGCTCAATCTGCACAACCCACAAAATAAAAATCCGTACAAGCATGAAATGCTTGAACAGTTCCATGCAGATATACAGGATCACTTATCAGAATACATCCATTCGATAAATCAGTTGCTTCACACAAATCCTGAGTTAATGGACGATCATTTCTATCTCAAAACTTTGCGCGTTGCTAATTCAGTTTCTTCCGAAGAAGATAAAAGCAGAGCGCTGTTTGTTTTGTTTGGACTTTTATCAATTCTGAATAAACCAACTCTATATGACAAAATCAATATATTAAGAAACAAGATTTTTGCTGGTATCCATACCATTGAGGTTATTCATACAGGCCATGATTTCGACAGCACTGAACCCAGACCGGCATTCGCAATAGCACCCAATATCTTTTGTCTTTATAAAGATGAAAACAGAATTTATCTTCCTTTATCCCATAACTTTACTCTCAGCTTTATTACTGGCGTTGCATCATATTTCAATCCGCGAATAGACGTTTTTTCTCCTCGTCCCGAGCAGCTAAAATGCTGCCAAGACCGGAGCCTAAACTTTTTCAAGGTCTCGTTTGATTACATTGACAATGTAATGACAACAATCGATATGTATAATGTTGGCTCTTCCAGTACTTTTTATTCAGCCTATGAGATAAGCAAGCTTAATGAGTATCTGGATAAGCAGGATTTGGATCATGGCTATTATTACACGCCGGAAAACCCGGTGCTGTGGCAATCTGCTCAGGAGGATGAATTATGAATGCGGATACCGAAAGGTATTTCAGCGATCTTATCGAGGCCAAAAAATTTAATGGCTATACGCTGGTCAGCGGAGAAGACTGGCAGAAGCCCACAGTCGATGAAATCCAGCTGGTCAGGGGACTTATCTTCCTGACTGACAGCCAGCTGGCCAACCGGCTGACTGTGGACAAACGCACCATCTGTAAGTGGAAATCCGGCGAGACCAGTATGGTGTACACCACCTGGTGCTGCCTGTGCTGGCTGGCCGGACTGGGTATGCCGCTCGATAACATTATCAGTCGCTGAAGACTCGCTTCCAGATGCGTCTGAACATGAATCGTCTCTGGTATCGGCAGCGGGAACGGATGATATGAGGGAGACGGTCATAGTTTTTCCAGAATAATGTCCAGCCCGGATACCCCTTAACTACCAATAAAATGAAACACCTAGTTTTTAAAATGCCGTAGGCAATAGCCATCAAAAATACAGTCATAGAATTTACCTTCTCTAAAACTGTATTTAGGAAATCCGATGCGGCCTTTAAGGCCGGTCGGTAAAAAAACTGAAAAAAAGTTTCCCTTCCCTCTTTGTTGCTGTATCAGGGGCAGTAATCCTTAAATTTTGCTTTCTGTGCAATAATCCATTCACCGCAACAATGTGCCGTTTTTTTGACTTTTCGGCAATAATCCTTCTTCTCCTCTCCTGAGATCCGATTTCTGGTTGTTCAGGATCTTCTTCAGCCCCGCCGGCGCGCAGCGGTCACCGCATTCCATATCTTGTGGTCATTGTCCCTTTCCATGCGAGATGACACCCCATATATTGTGTTACATCCTGTTCCGGACATACAGCCGCTGCACACCGGAAAACACCGCTTTGCTTATTCCGCGTGCATGATTCACTTCCGGAAAGTTGTAAATACGCAGTAAATCGGATCATCTGAAAACCACTGTTCGGTAATTTAATGGAGTGGTTATATGCATGATTATTATTTCAATATGTGAAATTCATTTTTGTGAAAGTCACTTTCTCAACAGAGTAGCACTCATCTGGCGATGATTGAGGTGTGGTAAAATTGCACGGCTAACTATTCAACTGAGGAAATGACATGTTTACTGCATTCAATGAGAGAAATGATTTCAGTTATGCTTTTGAAAAAATTCGCAATGCGATTTCCGCGCCAGGAGAAAATAATGTTTATGCTGCCACAGAATTAGGTCTTGGCATTCTGCTCCGTAAATACGAGCAGTTTCGCCGGGAGCTGGATGTGGCCGGTGAGCTGGGAAACTGGGAATACGATCTCGATACCTACAATCACTGTATTGCGGTGCTGCAACGTTACTTCACTGGCAATCCATCCGGACTGACAGAACGTGACGCCCGGATTTACAGTCAGTACCTGCAGACTGAGCACAAAGGGTTTGTGAAGCTGGCTGAAGAACTGGCGGCTGACCGCTGAATACATACAGTAGGCGGGATTTCTCGATAAGGAACAATCATGTCAGATGTCATGACGGATACAGAACAGGTTAAAGCAGTTGTGCAGGGCGTTTCGGCGTGGATGCCGGTGATTTCCACTCTGGCCGGTGGTGTTCTGGCTGGCGGGGTTGCCTTGCTGGTGAGCAGGATGAATCACCGTTACGCACGTGAGCGTGAAGCAATGGCGGCAGCTGAACGGCAACGTCATGAAATCATGCTCGCCGAAGACAAAAAAGAAAAGGAGCTGTATTTCATCTCTACTCAGTTGGTATTCCGTCTTGAGCGTTTTGCTCAGGAGTGCGCGGAAGTGGTTAATGATGACGGGTGGGAAGATGATAAGGGGTACACCCGGACAAGTGTTAGCGCGGAGGCATTTGCCACTGAAGATATTGACGGCGATTGGCGGGTGCTGCCAGGCAGACTTCTTTATCGTATCCGTGAATTGTCGGTACTTATTCCCGAAGCTAACCGGTATATCAGCGTTGTAAATGATAATGATAACCCTCCCGACTGGCAGATGACGTTTAAAGAACGACGTTACCAATATTCGCGTCTGGGGATGCGAGCCCTATTACTGGCCAGGCGGTTAAGGCAACTTAATGTCATGCCTTCCTCACACCTTGATAATGATAGTCCCTGGTCCGTACAAAACGTGTTATGGGCTGAGTGGCGTAAACAACGAAAGTCCAGGTCGAAAATGGCGCGTGAAGTTCCTGATTATGATTTATGACGAGGGTACTGGATGATACCTGCATTACCTGTTAACAAACCGCCAGCTACAACGACAGTGCTGCCCGTTGCCATCGATTATCCGGCAGCGCTGGCACTCCGCCAGATGTCGATGGTTCATGATGAACTGCCAAAATACCTACTGGCCCCTGAAGTGAGCGCCCTGCTCCATTACGTCCCGGATCTGCGCCGCAAGATGCTGCTGGCCACACTGTGGAACACCGGTGCGCGCATTAATGAAGCACTGGCGCTGACGCGGGGGGATTTTTCGCTTGCGCCTCCGTATCCGTTTGTGCAGCTGGCCACTCTGAAGCAGCGGACAGAAAAAGCCGCCAGGACGGCAGGAAGAATGCCCGCCGGTCAGCAGACTCACCGGCTGGTTCCGCTCTCCGACGCCTGGTACGTCAGCCAGCTGCAGACGATGGTGGCCACACTGAAAATCCCCATGGAACGGCGTAATAAACGAACAGGCAGGACAGAGAAAGCGCGGATCTGGGAAGTGACGGACAGAACGGTCAGGACCTGGATTGGGGAAGCGGTTGCCGCCGCTGCCGCTGATGGTGTGACGTTCTCTGTCCCGGTCACGCCACATACGTTCCGCCATTCCTATGCGATGCACATGCTGTATGCCGGTATACCACTGAAGGTCCTGCAGAGCCTGATGGGGCATAAGTCCATCAGCTCAACAGAGGTCTACACGAAGGTGTTTGCGCTGGATGTGGCTGCACGGCACCGGGTGCAGTTTTCGATGCCTGAGTCCGATGCGGTCACAATGCTGAAAAACAGACATGCATAATTCATAAATCATAATTATGAATTGTGACTTGTTCTATAAAAAAGAGACCACTGCAATATGTGATCTCTTGTATGCAAGGGTGCTTAAACAGTATGAATTCACAAGTGTGACTTCATAAGTAATAACTTCTTGATTATTACGTTAGTGTTTTTAAGTATTGCTCAAGGGCTACTCTGACGATGGCACTTACATTTTTTGGATCTTTACCATTGCGTTTATTCCTCAATGCCAGATCTTCTATTGTGACAAGCATGCTTTCACCAAGAGAGATTGTCGTCCGACATTGTTTTTCTGGTTCGGGTTTTTCCGGCGCGCCGTATGGTTTATCCGCAAGGCGCTGAGCCAGAGCCTCTGCTTGTTCTACCGTAACTGCAGCTCTGTTTAATGCTTGCTGGCTGGGTTTTTTCACCATGGGCCAAATACCTCATTCATTAAATGTTCAATTTCTGCTTTGGCTGCTGTATTGTTCGTTTCTACTACACCGGTGCCGTTGCTCATGCAATCGCGATAGACTTTTCTGAAACAAATAACTGAATCCAGAACTTGAATTGTTGGGAATTCTTCAAGATATTCAAGGAATTCTTTTCTCTCATTTCCCCTCAAAACCGGATTGGTTGTTGCCATACTTTGTAAACAATAAACCTTAAGTTCCGGGTTAAGGTTACGCATTGCGTCTATCTGTTGTTCTAGTTCTGTAAGAGTATCCAGATCTGGTTGAGAACACTGTAGTGGCGCAATTATTTGATGTGCGACAACTCCACTCGTTATGAATTCCTTTGAGTTTCTTCCTGCGACATCCACTATTACATCATCGAACTTTTCATTCAGAGCCTGTAGTGTTTGTGTCAGATTATCAAATTTCTCAACAAGAGTTATTGCTGGTAAAAGTCCTGCAGCTTCTCGTTCCGCATGATGTTTTGCGGCTGTTCGTTGTAGATCTCCGTTTAACAGGCAGACTTCCCTTCCTTTATTTGCGAGAGCAATAGCCAGGTTTGATGCAATGGTAGTTTTCCCTGAACCACCTTTGTTCCCACCAACTACAGTAATCATTGCAACCTCATAAATGTGATGTGTGAAGTATGATGATATTTTGACACGGTAACCTGAGGTGTCAATATGCGTTCATATTTATGAAGTGTGAAATATGAAGTGTGTCATATGATGTAATAAATAATACTTGTGTTTTGTGATTTCACAACTATGATAGTGCTCAAATTGAGTATTACCTTGCAACCAGAAACAGTGATTTACTCAGATTGAGTATTTAAGGGGCTATAGATGAACGTATATTGCGATGATGGTTCAACAACAATCAAGTTGGCATGGAATGACAATGGGAAAATCTGTAAGTCGTTGTCGCAAAACTCATTTCGTCATGGATGGAAGGTTGACGGGTTAGGGATTCGCCAGACATTTAACTATGAACTGGATGGTAAAAAATACACGTATGATGAAGTTAGCAACCAATCTATTCTTACGACTCATATTGAGTATCAATATACGGATGTTAACCTGTTAGCTGTGCATCACGCTTTACTGAATAGTGGATTAGTGCCTCAGCCTGTATCATTGACTGTGACTTTGCCTATCAGTGAGTTCTACACGAAAGAGTGTCAAAAAAATGAACTCAACATTCAGCGTAAAATTGAGAATTTAATGAGGCCGATTCGTCTTAATAAAGGCGATGTTTTCAACATTGAACACGTTGATGTGATGCCTGAATCATTGCCAGCTGTGTTTTCTCGTCTGGTCATGGATAAAGTTGGTCAGTTCGAAAAATCGCTGGTAGTTGATATTGGCGGCACTACGCTTGATGTTGGTGTTATCGTTGGTCAATTTGACTCTGTAAGTGCCATTCATGGTAATTCTGGCATTGGTGTGTCTTCAGTTACGAAAGCTGCAATGAGTGCATTGCGCATGGCATCCAGTGATACCAGTTTCCTCGTTGCAGATGAATTGATTAAACGTCGTCATGACCCGGACTTTGTTCGGCAGGTTATAAATGACGAAACAAAAACTGATCTGGTCCTTAATACCATTGAGGGGGCTATTGCCAGTCTGGGGGAGCAAGTAGTCAATGAGCTCGGTGATTTTCATCATGTGAATCGTGTTTATGTTGTCGGTGGTGGGGCCCCGTTGATCTATGATTCGATAAAAACGGCATGGCACCATCTTGGGCAAAAAGTAGTGATGATGGAGTCGCCACAGACAGCACTGGTTGAAGCTATCGCGGCTTTCAAAGAGGAGTAATATTGTGGACGATGAACGGAAAAGGAAAAAATTCACACTTTATCTGCATCCGGAAAAAGCTGCAGACTTTCAAACTTTGGAAGCGATAGAGTCCGTTCCGCGTTCTGAGCGTGGTGAGCTGTTCCGGAATGCATTTATTTCTGGAATGGCGTTACACCAACTTGATCCTCGCCTGCCTGTATTGCTGACTGCCATTTTGAGCGAGGAGTTTTCAGCAGATCAGGTTGTAACCTTACTCAGTCAGACGACTGGATGGAAGCCTTCTCAGGCCGATATCAGAGCTGTGTTGACTGAACTCGGTGCTTCGCAATCTGCTGAAAAAATGCCTCCTTCTGCTACTGATTCGGTGCAGGAGGCAATGAATGATGTGCGCCTTAAAATGCAAAAATTATTCTGATATATCAGAATGAAGCAATGGGGATCTCAGTCCATTGTGTTGTATACGAAGGCGAGAGCATTTCCCGTTTCATTTGCCATTCAGGGGCGGTTCCTCGCCCCGCAAACCACACTTTCCCTTTTCCCGACTGGTTCAGTTCATCGAGTGTTTTCATTAACTTTTCACTGTTTTTACGGGGCTGGATTTCATCAAATAATCCCGGCTGCGCTATACCCGATGGTGTGAAATCAGCCAGCATGACTCCAGCCTTCATATAGCGGTACCCTTCACGGCAGACATGGTTTAAGGCTCTGCATGCGGCGGCAATAATGTCCCGGCTGTCCTGTGTGGGCAATGAAAGCTTTTCCACAGCGGCATTGCTGTAACAGGGTTCTTTTACTGCAAAGGGGGATGTCCGTACAAATGTCGTCACCTGCCGACAATACTGACGCTCCCCACGTAGTTTCTCTGCGGCCCGCTCTGCATACTGAACAACAGCCTGGTGCATGGCATCTTTGTCTGTGATTCGTTCACCAAAACTGCGACTACAGACAATCTGCTGTTTTGCCGGTGATGCTTCTTCCAGGGATATGCAGGACTCGCCGTTGAGTTCGCGTACCGTACGCTCAAGAATGACGCTGAAGTTTTTCCGGATGAATGCCGTGTTAGCCTGCGCCAGTTGCAGTGCTGTGTTAATACCCAGCGCATTCAGCTTTTCCGTCAGTCTGCGTCCTGTTCCCCAGACCTCACCAACTGGCTGCAGCCCCAGTAGCTTCAAGATCCGATTACGGTTTTCTGCCGTCAGCGCGACCACACCGGAAAACTGTGGCCATTGCTTTGTTGCCCACTGTGCACTTTTAGCCAGCGTTTTTGTAGGCGCAATGCCCACCCCCATGGTGAGTCCTGTCCAGCTCTTTACCTGTTCCCTGAGCTGATGACCAAAAAACTCCGGAGAGATGCAATGATTTATCCCCCGCAAATCAATGAACATTTCATCAATTGAGTAGGGCTCAACTGCGGGAGAAAGCGACTCCAGAACAGCCATAACCCGTTGGCTCATGCTGTGGTACAGCGCATAATTGCTGGAAAATACATGTATTTTCTTCTCCAGGCGCATTTGTCTCACCTGAAACCAGGGCTGCCCCATTCTGATGCCAAGGGCTTTTGCCTCCGGGCTGCGCGCGATCACACAGCCATCGTTATTGCTGAGTACGATGACCGGTTCGTTGCGAAGGTCCGGGCGGAAAACTTTTTCACATGAGGCGTAGAAACTGTTGATATCAGCCAGTGCAAACATCAGCGTAACTCCCGCGTCCTGTGTATTACGTGAGTGACAACACCAAAAATACAGATGTTTTCCGGATACAGTGTGCGGAACTCCGGGCTGTCTGAAACCGGCTCCAGTGCCGGGCGTGGGCGCAACAGCAGTCGTTTGACGGTGAACTCACCGTCGATCTCAGCGATAACGATGTCCCCGTGTTGTGGTTTTTCGGCCCTGTCCACTACCTGCAGCCACCTTCTTTCTGCACGCCAGCCTGGTTCATCGATTCACCGCTGGCGCGCAGAAAGAAGGTGGCTGCAGGTCTGCTGATGCAATAGCTGTTCAGATCCAGTTCCTGCTCAGCATAATCAGTGGCAGGCGAAGGAAAACCGGCCTGGCAACGATCGGCAAACAACGGTCGCACGTAACTGTCATCGCCTGAAGGGTCAGCCGGACGGTGATAAACGGTACTCATGCTGCAGGCAGCCAGCTGTCGTCCTGCCAGATTTCTTCCAGCAGAGACAGGATACGTTCTTTATCCTTGTCGTTGCGGGCTCCAGTGACAGATACAGACGGGGCGCTGCCCTGGTCTATACGCAGCCAGATTTCCGGGTAGTGTGGTTTCAGACGTTGTTCGATTTCATTCTGTAGCGCCTGAAGTGTGCCTGATTTGAGGTTTTTTGTGCTCTGGCGGTCGAAAAGAATTTCAATGCGGATCATGTTCTCATCTCCCTTTTTTTGCTGTATGCATATACAGTGTTCTAATAACTGAATCCGCACACAGTCAAATGTCATTATTGTGACTAAAAAATGCTCAATTCTCTGAGCGTGTGGCTGTATGCCTGCTGTGGACTGCTGTGTCCAGCTTATCCACAGCATTTTGCGCACGGTTCTGTGGACAAAATACCTGGTTACCCAGGCCGTGCCGGCACGTTAACCGGGCTGCATCCGATGCAAGTGTGTCGCTGTCGCCGGCCTCCTCACCCGGTCACGTTTCGTCGTTCCTCCTCCACGCGCTGCGGCTTCGGGGCCGCACCTGCATTCGTATGCGGTCGCCCGGTTACAGGTGCGGCACGGCCTGATGGAGGCCGCATGTGAGAGGAGAATTCCCATGCCAAACTGGTGCTCAAATCGTATGCATTTTTCTGGTGAACCGGCACAGATTGCTGAGATTAAACGACTGGCCAGCGGTGCAGTCACACCGTTTTATCGCCGCGCCACAAATGAAGGTATTCAGCTGTTTCTGGCCGGAAGTGCCGGACTTCTGCAGACCAATGAAGATGTGCAGTTTGAAGCGTGCCCCGGACTGACGGCTGCCGGACGTGGTGTTGTATCGCCGGAGAATATCGCGTTCACCCGCTGGCTGACACACCTGCAGAACGGTGTGCTACTGGATGAACAAAACTGCCTGATGCTGCATGAACTCTGGCTGCAGAGTGGTACTGGCCAGCGTCGCTGGGAAGGATTACCGGATGAGGTCAGGGAAACCATCACCGTGCATTTCACCGCCAAAAGAGGTGACTGGTGTGGCTTCTGGAGTAACGAGGATGTATCGGTGTGGTGGAACCGTCTGTGTGACAATGTACTGCCGGAAAAAACCATGCCGTTTGACCTGCTGACGGTTCTGCCCACCCGTCTGGATGTTGAAGTGAATGGCTTTAACGGTGGTGTTCTGAACGGTGTTCCTTCTGCGTATCACTGGTATACGGAACAGTATGGCGTGAAGTGGCCTGTGGGGTATGAGGTGAATATCAGCCGTCAGGGAGAAAACTTCATTCAGGTGGATTTCGACACGCCGTGGTGTCAGCCGGAAAGCAACGTTGTTGCAGAATTAAGCCGCCGTTTCAGTTGCACGCTGGAGCACTGGTACGCCGAGCAGGGCTGCAATTTCTGTGGCTGGCAGCGATATGAGCGTGGAGAGCTTGTTGATGTGCTGTGGGGGGAACTGGAATGGTCTTCCCCGACAGATGATGATGAGCTGCCGGAAGTCACCGCGCCGGAGTGGATAGTCGACAAGGTGGCGCATTACGGTGGATGAAGTATGACGGAGACGGGCGGGCAACCGCCCGTTTCTTTTCCGGTAAAGGATGTCGCCGTACTCCTCTTTTTACTGCGCCGGCTGACGCGGCGCGGCATAAACGCTGCCTGTGGTCAGTGTCCCGCGTCCGGCCGGGCACGGGACGGGCGCTTTACCGCTCCGGGCTGGCGTCGGTGACAGTGTACGCCAGCCCGTCGCCCTGTTCTGATGAACGCCCTTCAAGCCGCTTTCGCGGCATAACCTTGCCGTCAGAAAGACGACGGCTGCGGTATTCCACGGTCGGCCTGACCCGTTACCGGACGCGGTGAACAGCCCACAGGCAGCGGGGAACGGGCACCACAGGGGGGCCCTCCCGGTGCCCTCTGTAAGAGAAGGAGCGTTGTTATGTCCCGTTTTGTCCTTGGTAACTGCATCGATGTTATGACGCGTATCCCTGATAACGCCATTGATTTCATATTAACTGACCCGCCATATCTCGTCGGTTTTCGTGACCGTTCCGGGCGCACCATCGCCGGAGATAAAACCGATGAATGGCTGCAACCGGCCTGTAATGAGATGTACCGCGTGCTGAAAAAAGACGCGTTAATGGTGAGCTTCTATGGCTGGAACCGCGTCGATCGCTTTATGGCCGCCTGGAAAAATGCGGGATTCAGCGTTGTTGGTCACCTGGTCTTCACCAAAAACTACACATCGAAGGCCGCATATGTGGGAATGTGCCTACATCCTGGCAAAAGGCCGTCCACGTCTGCCACAAAACCCGCTGCCGGACGTGCTGGGCTGGAAATATTCAGGCAACCGTCATCACCCGACGGAAAAGCCCGTTACCAGCCTGCAACCGCTGATTGAGAGCTTCACACACCCGAACGCGATTGTGCTGGACCCGTTTGCAGGCAGCGGCTCAACCTGCGTCGCCGCCCTCCAGTCCGGACGCCGGTATATCGGTATCGAGCTGCTTGAGCAGTATCACCGTGCCGGACAGCAACGTCTGGCTGCCGTACAGCGGGCCATGCAGCAGGGGGCCGCAAATGATGACTGGTTTATGCCGGAGGCTGCGTAAATGAACTATGCCGGACATGAAAAACTTCGCGCCGAAGTGGCGGAGGTGGCCAATGCCATGTGCGACCTGCGTACAACCATGAATGAGATGGAGCGGCGGTACAGCTTTAATGCTGACACCCTGCCGGAACGTCTGGTGCGTCAGACGTTGTTTCGCGCAAACCGCCTCCTGATGGAGGCATATACCGAAATTCTGGAACTGGATTCCTGCTTCAAAGATTGAGGGGAGAGAGTATGTACGGAACATGCGAAATACTCTGCCGGGAGCTGGCAGCAAAGTATCCGGGAGACACGCCGCTGATGCTGGTTGTCTGGTCCCCTGAAGAGATTCAGGCCCTCGCTGACGGAATGGATATTTCCCTGCACGATCATGAAATCAGGACCGTCCTGGCGCGCCTGGAGGACATCCCGGAAGACCAGCGGATTGAGTCCGGTATTTCTTCCGGCGTGGCGATGGAGATCATCAATAACGTGAGAGAAAACCGCCAGGTGACCGTCCCTGCTGAACTGCTGGCGTCCCTGATTCAGACCGCTGAACAGGCACTGTGGAAACGTGAGTGGGCCGCCCGTGATAACGGCCTCGCCGTCCCGGAATGCGTCACCCGCCGACAGGCGATGGTTGATCAGGCCCGCAGCCTGCTGAAAAACAACACACACGAAAACGACTGATGTTATCGCCGCCTGCGGGCGGCGATTCAGGGAGAACGATTAATCATGAACGAAAACACAACGCTGAACGCACTGATTTGTCTTCACGCCCGTAACCTGCTGCTGGCGCAGGGCTGGCCGGAAGAGACGGATGTTGACCAGCGTAACCCGAAGTATCCGGGCTGGATCAGCATTTATGTTCTGCTGGATGCGCCCCGGCTGGCGACCTTACTTATCAACCGTCACGGCGGCGTGCTGCCGCCGCACCTGGCCTCCGCCATTCAGAAACTGACCGGAACCGGGGCGGAACTGGTACTGTCCGGCAGTCAGTGGCAGTCGCTGCCGGTACTTCCGGCAGACGGAACGCAGGTGTCTTTCCCGTATGCCGGTGAGTGGCTGGCAGAGGACGAAATCAGGGCAGTTCTTGATGCGGTACGCGATACAGTACGCTGTGTCAGTTACCAGGTGGCAGAAGATACGCGGCGTATCCGGGCGGCGCTGACCACAACCGGTCAGACGTTACTGACCCGCCAGACGCGCCGCTTTCGCCTGGTCGTGAAGGAAAGCGATCACCCCTGCTGGCTCGATGAGGACGACGAAAACCTGCCCGTGGTGCTCGATGCCATCCTGAACCGGGGCGCACGTTTTTCGGCGGTGGAAATGTATCTGGTCAGCGATTGTATTGAGCATATCCTGTCCAGTGGGCTGGCCTGCGATGTGCTGCGTATACCGGATGAACCGCCCCGCCGGTGGTTTGACCGTTGTGTTCTGCGGGAAGTTGTCCGGGAAGCCCGGGCCGAAATCCGTAGCGTGGCGGATGCCCTGGCAAAAATCAGGGGCTGATGATGGCGGGGAAAATCCCATAAGCGCTAACTTAAGGGTTGTGGTATTACGCCTGATATGATTTAACGTGCCGATGAATTACTCTCACGATAACTGGTCAGCAATTCTGGCCCATATTGGTAAGCCCGAAGAACTGGATACTTCGGCACGTAATGCCGGGGCTCTAACCCGCCGCCGCGAAATTCGTGATGCTGCAACTCTGCTACGTCTGGGGCTGGCTTACGGCCCCGGGGGGATGTCATTACGTGAAGTCACTGCATGGGCTCAGCTCCATGACGTTGCAACATTATCTGACGTGGCTCTCCTGAAGCGGCTGCGGAATGCCGCCGACTGGTTTGGCATACTTGCCGCACAAACACTTGCTGTACGCGCCGCAGTTACGGGTTGTACAAGCGGAAAGAGATTGCGTCTTGTCGATGGAACAGCAATCAGTGCGCCCGGGGGCGGCAGCGCTGAATGGCGACTACATATGGGATATGATCCTCATACCTGTCAGTTCACTGATTTTGAGCTAACCGACAGCAGAGACGCTGAACGGCTGGACCGATTTGCGCAAACGGCAGACGAGATACGCATTGCTGACCGGGGATTCGGTTCGCGTCCCGAATGTATCCGCTCACTTGCTTTTGGAGAAGCTGATTATATCGTCCGGGTTCACTGGCGAGGATTGCGCTGGTTAACTGCAGAAGGAATGCGCTTTGACATGATGGGTTTTCTGCGCGGGCTGGATTGCGGTAAGAACGGTGAAACCACTGTAATGATAGGCAATTCAGGTAATAAAAAAGCCGGAGCTCCCTTTCCGGCACGTCTCATTGCCGTATCACTTCCTCCCGAAAAAGCATTAATCAGTAAAACCCGACTGCTCAGCGAGAATCGTCGAAAAGGACGAGTAGTTCAGGCGGAAACGCTGGAAGCAGCGGGCCATGTGCTATTGCTAACATCATTACCGGAAGATGAATATTCAGCAGAGCAAGTGGCTGATTGTTACCGTCTGCGATGGCAAATTGAACTGGCTTTTAAGCGGCTCAAAAGTTTGCTGCACCTGGATGCTTTGCGTGCAAAGGAACCTGAACTCGCGAAAGCGTGGATATTTGCTAATCTACTCGCCGCATTTTTAATTGACGACATAATCCAGCCATCGCTGGATTTCCCCCCCAGAAGTGCCGGATCCGAAAAGAAGAACTAACTCGTTGTGGAGAATAACAAAAATGGTCATCTGGAGCTTACAGGTGGCCATTCGTGGGACAGTATCCCTGACAGCCTACAAAACGCAATTGAAGAACGCGAGGCATCGTCTTAACGAGGCACCGAGGCGTCGCATTCTTCAGATGGTTCAACCCTTAAGTTAGCGCTTATGGGGAAAATCCCCGCCTTTTTCCTGCCGGTCCCGGACAGAGCACAAAGGAAGTCGCCGCCGGCTCCGCTTTACCCGGCCATGCGGGGCATGGCCTTGTGGGTTTTCAGTTGTGTGGCCGCCGTGTCGTGTGCGGGCTGTGCCGTGCCTCCATCTTAGCCGGGCTGGCAGGGATGCAAGGGTACGCTTCGCCGCTGCGGTCACCCGGTCCCTCCTTCCCGTCTGCCGTGATTTTCCGGTCGTTCACCCGCTCAGATTTCGCGGTCTCACCCTCCAACTCCCGCCAGCCGTGTGCGTCAGGCTGCGGCTTTCCTTGCGCCCTGTGCATCCCCGCCTTATCGCCCGGCTTTTATGGAGGCACGGCACCGCCCGGTGTCGCGGAATATGTGAACAACGGAGGAAAACATCATGCAATATGCGAAACCTGTCACTCTGAATGTTGAAGAGTGCGACCGTCTCTCCTTTCTGCCTTACCTGTTTGGCCTGGATTTTCTGTATGCCGAGGCATCTGTGTACGCGCTGGCGAAAAAAATGATGCCGGAATATGAAGGCGGATTCTGGCACTTCATCCGCCTGCCGGACGGTGGCGGTTACATGATGCCGGATGGCGACCGTTTTCATCTGGTCAACGGTGAAAACTGGTTTGACCGTACGGTCAGCGCCGATGCCGCAGGCATCATTTTGACTTCCCTTGTGATTAACCGCCAGTTGTGGCTGTACCACGACAGCGGTGATGCAGGACTGACTCACCTGTACAGGATGCGCGATGCGCAGTTGTGGAGCCACATCGAATTTCACCCCGAATGTAACGCGATTTACGCGGCGCTGGACTGATTAACGGACGGGGCGGCAATGCCGCCCCTGTAAAGGAGACGAGAACATGTACTGTACTGTTAAAGAAATTATCCGCGATGTACTGGATACAGATGTGCCGGACAGTGAATGCGTTTTTGTTGTGGTGCTGACCCGTGGGGATGTGCGCCACATAGCCCAGGACTGGAGTCTGACAGACGATGAGCTGGAAACCGTCATGCAGCGGCTGGACGATGCCTTTGAGCATGGTGCGGATGTCAGCGTTGTTCACGACGTTGTTCGTGAACTGATGGAAGAAAAGCGCGCCAGCCGTCATGTGACAGTCCCGGCGGTGATGCTGGAAAAAGTGATGGCGCTGGCAGGCAGTGAAATGAAGCGCCTGTATGCCGTCGGGAGTGAGAACGGGGGCGACGGTGACGCATTCGTCAGGGAGGAACGCGAAGCAATGGACGTTGTGTTACAGGCGCTGGACGGGGAGAAGATGTCATGAATATCAGCACAGAAACCCGCGAAATTCTGCGTAATTACAGGGCCGTGATTAATGCGCGGCGTCGTGAGATGGGGCAGAAACCGCTCACTACCGCGCAGATTGTTGATGAAATCTGCGATTTTGTGGTGAATCAGCAGGCGGTTTTCCTGGGCGGTCACTATATCCTTCAGGGCAGCAGAAACAGGTAATACAGGGCAGGCGGTGGAGGCCGCCTGTCAGCCCGCGCGAAAACCCCTGGCAGGCTGGCGCCTGCCGGAAGGGAAGCGGGCCACGCTGGCGCGTCGCCCGTTACCCTTCCCGTCTGTGATGTGTCTGACTCAGGAGTGTTTCTTTCTTATGTTATGGAACTGTTCCTGATGTTGTTGTTCCTTTATCTGCTGCTCTGATTCTGACTACTGCAGTGTTGTTCTGTCTGCCGGGCGCACCTTCGGCTCCCGGCTGCCTGGCGGCATCCGGTCGTCAGGCCCGACTCCGACAGGCAGCTGCTGGCGCACCTGCCAGTCTCCGCCGAACCCGCTGGCGCGGTTTCGGGCTGTCGCTACGGTCCGATGCGTGAAAACCCCGGGCTTGCAGCGACCGTTCCGGTCGCGCCGCCTCTGTCGCGCCGTGGCCTGCGCTCCTGGCATCCCGGCAAAAGGCCGCCGGGATGTAAGGGGCAACGCCGTTTCGCGCACGCGCTCTCCGTCGTTGCGGCGGGTCCCTGCTCATTGCCTGCCGGGTGCCACACACCCGTATGAGTCCCTGTCGCCGGGGGCTGATACAGCCACAACCTGCCGCACTGACTGTCCAGGGTAAATGAACAGCCCACAAAATTTTTTACCCAAAACCCGGTAAAAAATTTTGCGTTCTGCCCAGGACAGGTGCGTCAGGCCGTGGCAGTGATGCCCCTTGCGGCGAAGGTTCTCAAACGGGTGAAGTTCATACCACAGGGAATACAGCAGCAGGCTCCCGCGAAACGTCAAAACCGCGGCTCCCGAAACTCAACGGGTGATGTTCTTTAAAAATCAGGATTTATTTCAGGCTCCGGCAATACGCATTTATTTGTTCTGTCAGTCATCCGGCTGGCAGGTAATGAGAACGCAGGAACAGAAGGAGGAAAACACCGGAGAACGTCAGACGCAGATATGAAAAAAGCAGGTCAGGGACCTGCTTAATCCACGCCGTAAGAATTGCGCAACCAATTTTGACGGCATTGTTAACCAATTTGTCATAAGGAGTTTCATTTATGACAGTAAGTATTGTTTCACCTTCCGCAGCGGCTGTAAAGCCCCGCCGTCATCCCCGTTTCAGACGCGAAGACATCCCCGCGCCGGAAATTGACCCCGTGCTGAAAGCCTTCGGGCGACACATTGCCCGGAGTTTTCACCGGGGGCGTGGTGTACACATCCCCGCCATGAAAAACACGGCCTTCGGGCAGGTGCTCCGCACACTCGAGCTGAAACGCGCTTTTAACTGATGAGGTGAGCCGCCCCGCGAGGGGCGGCAACAGACGGAAGGAGAACATTTTATGACATTAGCAGCCATCACCATGACCGCCCCGGAAGCCGCCAGCCCTGTGCAGATGTACCGCGCGACCTACTCACCGGATGACAACAAACTGCGCCTGTATGCCGCGTCACGCCTCGACCCGGAGACGTATAAAAAAGTGCATGATGCCGGTTTTCGCTGGGCACCCAAACAGGCGCTGTTTGTCGCGCCAGCCTGGACACCGGGCCGGGAAGACGTGCTCCTCTCACTTGCCGGAGAGATTGAGGATGAAGACAGCACGCTCGCTGAACGTCAGGAAGCACGGGCGGAGCGGTTTACCGGATACAGCGGAAAGCGGGCCAGTGAATCCGCACAGGCACTTGATGAAGTGGAAAGACTGGCCGCGATGATCCCGCCCGGTCAGCCCATTCTTGTGGGGCATCACAGCGAACGCCGCGCCCGTCGTGATGCGCAGCGTATTGAAAACGGCATGAAACGAGCCGTGATGCTCTTTGAACGTGCGGAATACTGGGAAGAGCGGGCGCGGTCGGCACTGCTTCACGCGAAGTATAAAGAACGTCCGGACGTTCGCTGGCGTCGCATCAAAAAAATCGAAGCTGATTTGCGCAAGGCTGAAAAGACCATCGCACAGTCGCAGAAATATCTGACGATGTGGCGGGCTGAATCGCTGGATCTGAATATGGCAAAACTCATCAGCAGTTATGACCGAATCAGTGCCTGTTTCCCGCTGGATACGTATCCGCGCCCGGCAGAAAAAAGCCAGTATGAAGGGAGTAGATCGTTATGGTCGGCCCTGGATGATGACATCATCACCACGGAGCAGGCCCGCGAAATTGCGATCCGCTGTCATGAACGGCAGATTCAGCGTCAACAACGCTGGGTTAACCACTATCAGAACCGCCTGATCTATGAGCGTGCCATGCTGGACGAAAGCGGCGGCGTGGTTACCCGGACACAGGATTTTGAGCCGGGCGGACAGGTTTTCAGCCGGGGCGAGTGGCTGACCATCATCCGCGTGAACAAAAGCAACGGGGCGGTGAGTTCAGTCACAACGCCGAATTACAGTTTTCTCGGGTACAGCGGCACGATGAAAGTGACGCCCGATCGCATCACGGACTACAAAGCACCATCGGCAGAAGAAGCTGCCGTCGCCAGCCAGGCCGCGAAGCGTCCGCCGGTAGTCAACTATCCGGGGGAAGGTTTCCGGGAAATGACAAAGGCGCAGTGGGCCGCCCTGCCCCGGGACTGTAAGGCCGTGCGCAGTGTGGCAGAGACAGAAGACCACGGGGCATACCGCTACCGCCGCACAATGGACAATAATTTCCGCCTGGTGAATGTGTATATCACCGACATGAAAATTACGGAAATCCCACAGAAATAAGGTATATCCCCCCCGGGAAAATCCCCGGGGGATGACGGAGATAATGACATGCACAGTCAGTTAAAAGAACGTATCCGGCTGATGCGCGCAAGGCTGGATAACGCCGCGCCGGTTGCTGAAATCCGGGCTGAATCTCAGCTTTTTGTGACTCCTGCCCCGGTCTGTGATCGCCTGGTGACGCTGGCGGAGATCAGCAACCGTGATCACATTCTGGAACCCTCTGCCGGCACCGGGGCCATACTGCGGGCGATTCGGGATACCGCGCCGGGGGCCATGTGTGATGCGGTGGAAATCAACAGCGGGCTGGTCCGGTATCTGCGGGAAAATTTTAACGGTGTCAGGGTACAGTGCGGTGACTTCATGGAATGGCAGCCGGTGCAGTATTACAGTCGGATTATCATGAATCCGCCGTTCAGCCACGGGCAGGATATCCGGCATATCCTGCGGGCCTTTTCCCTGTTGCGTCCGGGTGGCGTGCTGGTCGCCGTCTGTCTCAACGGACCACGCCAGCAGGAGAAGCTGTTACCGTTTTCTGACGTCCGCGAGGAGCTGCCGCGCGGCACGTTTGCTTATACCGATGTCCCGACGATGATTATTCGTCTGCGTGCCTGAAGACGCCGGGCAGGCGGGAGGATAAATGCCCGTCTGCCCGCGCCGGGAAAAGACCGCGCGCCGGTGGCGCTGAAAGGGGCCGCGCTCACGCGCCGCCCCTTTCATTACGCGGACGTTCTGATGGGGGCTTCTGTTTCTTCATGCCTGTCATTTGTCTGTTACTGATGTTGTTGTTCCTGCTACTGCTACTGCTACTGCTACTGCTACTGCTCTTCTTTTTCCTGCTGCTCTGATTCTGACTACTGCAGTGTTGTCCCGTCTGCCGGGCGCACCTTCGGCTCCCGGCTGCCTGGCGGCATCCGGTCGTCAGGCCCGACTCCGACAGGCAGCTGCTGGCGCACCTGCCTGTCTCCGCCGAACCCGCTGGCGCGGTTTCGGGCTGTCGCTACGGTCCGATGCGTGAAAACCCCGGGCTTGCAGCGACCGTTCCGGTCGCGCCGCCTCTGTCGCGCCGTGGCCTGCGCTCCTGGCATCCTGGCAAAAGGCCGCCGGGATGTAAGGCGCAACGCCGTTTCGCAAACCGCGCTTCACGTCGTTGCGGCGGGTCCCTGCCCGTTGTTGTGTCCGGTGCCATTCACCTGTTTAAGCCCCTGTCGCCGGGGGCATAGACAGCCACAACCGTCTCCGCCAGTCCAGGGGTGAAATGCACATCCCGCAAAACTTTTTGCCCAGAAGCAGGCAAAAACTTTTGCGGTCTGCCCCCGGACAGTCGTTTCCGGCCGTGGCAGTGATGCCCCATGCGGCGAAGGTTCTCAAACAGGTGATGGTGAATACCGGAGGGAACAAAAGGCAGGTCCCCGCAAAACGTCAAAACCGCGGCTCCCGAAACTCAACAGATGATGGGGGCTGAAAACATCAACAGAAGGAGACACATCATGGCAGTTCGTGGAATTAACAAGGTCATTCTTGTCGGTCGTCTGGGAAAAGATCCGGAAGTCCGTTACATCCCCAACGGGGGCGCAGTGGCAAACCTGCAGGTGGCCACGTCAGAAAGCTGGCGTGACAAACAGACGGGGGAGATGCGGGAGCAGACAGAATGGCATCGCGTGGTGCTGTTCGGCAAGCTCGCGGAAGTGGCAGGTGAATATCTGCGCAAGGGCGCGCAGGTCTACATCGAGGGGCAACTCCGAACCCGTAGCTGGGAAGATAACGGTATCACCCGTTACGTCACCGAAATTCTTGTTAAGACCACGGGCACCATGCAGATGCTGGGACGTGCCGCAGGTGCTCAGACTCAGCCGGAAGAGGGGCAACAGTTCAGCGGTCAGCCTCAGCCGGAACCACAGGCGGAGGCCGGTACGAAAAAAGGTGGCGCAAAAACGAAAGGCCGTGGACGTAAGGCCGCGCAGCCGGAGCCTCAGCCGCAACCGCCGGAGGGTGACGATTACGGGTTTTCAGACGATATCCCGTTCTGAACGACTGACTGTGACAACGGCCCCGCCCCGTTCTGTACGGGGCATCACCGGAGAGATGAGGATGAGCGAATATTTCAGAATACTTCAGGGGCTGCCTGACGGCTCCTTTACCCGCGAACAGGCCGAAGCCGTTGCCGTACAGTACCGGAACGTCTTTATCGAGGATGATCACGGCGAACAGTTTCGCCTGGTTGTCCGTAATAACGGTGCAATGGTCTGGCGTACCTGGAATTTTGAGGACGGTGCCGGGTACTGGATGAACCATGTCATCCGTGATTTCGGGATTCTTAAGTAAGAGAGGTGCCGGACGGGGATCACGTCCGGCAGACATACAACCACCCCGGTCAAAGGAGAAATATATGTCAGTTACAGAGTCTAAGGTAAAAACGGAGCGTAAATCCAGCCGTAAACCTGCAAAAACGCAGGAAACAGTCCTGTCGGCCCTGCTGGCGGAGACGGCTGAAGTGAGCGTGCCGCTGGCCTCGCTGATTAAGTCACCACTGAATGTGCGCACGGTGCCGTATTCTGCGGAGTCCGTCAGCGAACTGGCGGACTCCATTAAAGGTGTCGGCCTGTTGCAGAATCTGGTTGTTCATGCCCTGCCAGGTGACCGTTACGGTGTCGCCGCAGGCGGTCGCCGACTGGCAGCACTCAACATGCTGGCAGAGCGCAACATCCTTCCGGCTGACTGGCTTGTACGCGTGAAGGTCATTCCGCAGGAGCTGGCGACTGCCGCATCGATGACCGAGAACGGTCAGCGTCGGGATATGCACCCTGCCGAACAGATTGCCGGATTCCGCGCAATGGTGCAGGAAGGCAAAACACCGGCACAAATCGGTGATTTGCTTGGTTATTCGCCCCGCCACGTTCAGCGAATGCTGAAACTGGCTGACCTTGCCCCGGTTATCCTCGATGCGCTGGCAGAAGACCGCATCACCACCGAACACTGTCAGGCGCTGGCGCTGGAGAACGACACCGCGCGTCAGGTGCAGGTGTTTGAAGCCGCCTGCCAGTCGGGATGGGGCGGTAAACCGGAAGTACAGACCATTCGTCGTCTGGTGACCGAAAGTGAAGTGGCGGTGGCGGGGAACAGTAAATTCCGCTTTGTGGGGGCTGATGCCTTCTCGCCAGATGAACTGCGCACCGATTTGTTCAGCGACGACGAGGGTGGCTATGTGGACTGTGTTGCGCTCGATGCCGCCCTGCTGGAAAAACTCCAGGCTGTTGCTGAACACCTTCGGGAAGCCGAAGGCTGGGAATGGTGCGCCGGACGCATGGAGCCTGTCGGTTTCTGCCGTGAGGATGCCGGAACATACCGCAGTCTGCCGGAGCCGGAAGCGGTGCTGACGGAGGCAGAAGAAGAACGCCTGAACGAACTGATGGCACGTTACGACGCGCTGGAAAACCAGTGTGAGGAATCTGACCTGCTGGAAGCAGAAATGAAGCTGATTGACTGCATGGCGAAGGTCAGGGCGTGGACGCCGGAGATGCGTGCCGGAAGTGGCGTGGTGGTGTCCTGGCGTTATGGAAACGTATGTGTCCAGCGTGGTGTGCAGTTACGCAGTGAGGATGATGCGGCTGACGACGCTGACCGCACGGAACAGGTGCAGGAGAAAGCCTCCGTGGAGGAAATCAGTCTGCCACTGCTGACGAAAATGTCTTCCGAACGCACGCTGGCAGTCCAGGCGGCACTGATGCAGCAACCGGACAAATCCCTGACACTGCTGGCATGGACGCTCTGTCTGAATGTGTTTGGCAGCGGGGCGTACAGTAAACCAGTACAAATCAGCCTGGAATGTGAACATTATTCGCTGACCAGCGATGCACCATCGGGGAAGGAAGGTGCCGCATTCATGGCGCTGATGGCAGAAAAAGCCCGTCTTGCTGCCCTGTTACCGGAGGGATGGTCACGGGACATGACGACATTCCTGTCACTCAGTCAGGAGGTGCTGTTATCCCTGCTCAGTTTCTGCACCGCATGCAGCCTTAACGGTGTTCAGACCCGTGAGTATGGTCACACGTCACGCAGTCCGCTGGATTCGCTGGAAAGCGCCATTGGCTTTCACATGCGCGACTGGTGGCAGCCGACAAAAGCAAACTTCTTCGGACACCTGAAAAAGCCGCAGATTATCGCAGCCCTGAATGAGGCAGGACTGTCCGGTGCTGCACGGGACGCGGAGAAGATGAAGAAAGGCGATGCGGCTGAACATGCAGAGCACCATATGAAAGACAACCGCTGGGTGCCTGGCTGGATGTGTGCACCACGCCCACAGACGGATGCCACTGAACGCACCGATAACCTGGCTGATGCCGCCTGATGAACAACTACACCGCCCCGCCGGAGACGGGGCGGCAGCAAGGGAGATACCGTGATGAAAACTGAACTGACCCTGAATGTATTACAGACCATGAACACACAGGAATATGAAGATATCCGGGCTGCCGGAAGTGATGAACGCCGTGAGCTGACACACGCCGTGATGCGGGAGCTGGATGCGCCGGACAACTGGACGATGAACGGCGAGTACGGCAGCGAGTTTGGCGGATTTTTCCCCGTCCAGGTCCGTTTCACGCCTGCCCACGAACGTTTTCACCTGGCGTTATGTTCACCGGGCGATGTCTCTCAGGTCTGGGTGCTGGTTCTGGTGAATGCCGGTGGTGAGCCGTTTGCGGTGGTTCAGGTACAGCGGCGGTTTGCACCGGAAGCCGTCAGCCATTCACTGGCACTGGCGGCGTCACTGGACGCGCAGGGGTACAGCGTCAGTGACATCATCCATATCCTGATGGCGGAAGGAGGTCAGGCATGAGCGCACGTTCACAGGCACTGGTTCCTCTCAGCACAGAGCAACAGGCCGCATGGCGGGCGGTGGCGGAGACCGAAAAACGCCGCCATCAGGGTAACACGCTGGCTGAATATCCGTATGCGGGGGCGTTTTTCCGCTGTCTGAACGGAAGCCGCAGGATATCGCTGTCTGACCTGCGATCTTTCATGCCGTCCCTGACCGCAGAAGAACTGCACGGCAACCGTCTTCAGTGGCTGTATGCCATCGATGTGCTGATTGAAACACAGGGCGAGGTCTGCCTCCTTCCCCTTCCCGGTGATGCAGCAGAGCGCTTGTTCCCGTCGGTGCGGTTTCGTGTCAGGGAACGCAGTCGCCATAAATCCGCGCTGGTCATGCAGAAGTACAGCCGCCAGCAGGCGAGGGAGGCAGAGCAGAAAGCCCGTGCGTACCAGGCGCTGGTCGCTCAGGCTGAAATCGAACTGGCATTCCATTCGCCGGAAACAGTCGGAAGCTGGCATGCACGCTGGAGTGACCGGGTGGCAGAGCATGACCTGGAAACCCTGTTCTGGCAGTGGGGCGAGCGTTTTCCGTCACTGGCCGGAATGGAACGCTGGCAGTGGCAGGATATGCCGTTCTGGCAGGTTATTGCGGAAGCCAGTCTTGCAGCAAGAGAGGCCGGTCACGCTGTCCGTGAGATGGAGCGGTGGATGGTGCCGAACAAACTCCGGGAGGCAGCGTGATGCGGCAACAATCACACGGATTTCCCGTGAACGGTCTGAATGAGCGGATTATTTTCAGGGAAAGTGAGTGTGGTCAGCGTGCAGGTATATGGGCTATGATGTGCCCGGCGCTTGAGGCTTTCTGCCTCATGACGTGAAGGTGGTTTGTTGCCGTGTTGTGTGGCAGAAAGAAGATAGCCCCGTAGTAAGTTAATTTTCATTAACCACCACGAGGCATCCCTATGTCTAGTCCACATCAGGATAGCCTCTTACCGCGCTTTGCGCAAGGAGAAGAAGGCCATGAAACTACCACGAAGTTCCCTTGTCTGGTGTGTGTTGATCGTGTGTCTCACACTGTTGATATTCACTTATCTGACACGAAAATCGCTGTGCGAGATTCGTTACAGAGACGGACACAGGGAGGTGGCGGCTTTCATGGCTTACGAATCCGGTAAGTAGCAACCTGGAGGCGGGCGCAGGCCCGCCTTTTCAGGACTGATGCTGGTCTGACTACTGAAGCGCCTTTATAAAGGGGCTGCTGGTTCGCCGGTAGCCCCTTTCTCCTTGCTGATGTTGTACGGGCATGAACAACCTGACTTCAGGAAGGTCGTTTCCCTTCAGGAACGGGGATGAACGCGCGCCTGCGGCGCCCGTTCTTTTCCCCCGCCTTCTCTGGTTATGGCCTGTCAGAAATCACATCACCTTCCCTGTGATTATTCTCTTTTTCTTTCTGCTCTGATTCTGACTACTGCAGTGTTGTCCTGTCTGCCGGGCGCACCTTCGGCTCCCGGCTGCCTGGCGGCATCCGGTCGTCAGGCCCGACTCCGACAGGCAGCTGCTGGCGCACCTGCCTGTCTCCGCCGAACCCGCTGGCGCGGTTTCGGGCTGTCGCTACGGTCCGATGCGTGAAAACCCCGGGCTTGCAGCGACCGTTCCGGTCGCGCCGCCTCTGTCGCGCCGTGGCCTGCGCTCCTGGCATCCTGGCAAAAGGCCGCCGGGATGTAAGGCGCAACGCCGTTTCGCAAACCGCGCTTCACGTCGTTGCGGCGGGTCCCTGCCCGTTGTTGTGTCCGGTGCCATTCACCTGTTTAAGCCCCTGTCGCCGGGGGCATAGACAGCCACAACCGTCTCCGCCAGTCCAGGGGTGAAATGCACATCCCGCAAAACTTTTTGCCCAGAAGCAGGCAAAAACTTTTGCGGTCTGCCCCCGGACAGTCGTTTCCGGCCGTGGCAGTGATGCCCCATGCGGCGAAGGTTCTCAAACAGGTGATGGTGAATACCGGAGGGAACAAAAGGCAGGTCCCCGCAAAACGTCAAAACCGCGGCTCCCGAAACTCAACAGATGATGGGGGCTGAAAACCAGAGAGAGGAGAAAGCAGGATGAGTACCCGAAATATCCACGTTAACACCGCGTCGTACACGCTTCTTGTTGCCGGGAAGAAAAAAAACACCGGGGAAGAGTGGGACGTCCTGGAATTCAGCAGCCTGACTGAGCTGAAAAAATATCGCAAAAGCCACCCGGAAAAGATGGCCTTCAGTTATAGCTACGCGCTCAGTCAGGGTGTGGATAAGCAGTTCCGCCATATCAACATTGCGGAAGCCGATCACTTCAAACAGTTCCTGCGTCAGATTAAGCGTGCCGGCCTCGATATCCGGGCGATCTGCTGACCGGATGTGATGAATATCCCTCCTGATTGTTGCAATCTTGTTAATGGAGATCGGGGGGATGATATTAAGCGGAAAAATTTTTTATTAAATTTATTCTTTCATAAAGGAGTAGCTGTTATGCGATTAGCTTCCCGTTTTGGTCGGTATAATTCCATCCGCCGTGAACGTCCTTTAACGGATGATGAATTAATGCAGTTCGTGCCTTCGGTATTTTCCGGTGATAAACATGAGTCCCGGAGTGAACGTTATACGTATATTCCAACAATCAATATCATCAATAAGTTACGTGATGAAGGTTTCCAGCCATTCTTTGCCTGTCAGAGTCGGGTTCGTGATTTGGGACGTCGCGAATACAGTAAACATATGTTACGTCTTCGCAGGGAAGGGCATATTAACGGACAGGAAGTTCCTGAAATTATCCTGCTTAATTCACATGATGGTTCATCCAGTTATCAGATGATCCCCGGAATTTTTCGTTTTGTCTGCACAAATGGCCTGGTGTGCGGAAATAATTTTGGCGAAATCCGCGTTCCACATAAAGGTGATATTGTCGGGCAGGTTATCGAGGGAGCGTATGAAGTGCTCGGTGTCTTTGATAAGGTCACTGATAATATGGAGGCGATGAAAGAAATTCATCTTAACAGTGACGAGCAACATTTATTTGGCAGAGCTGCACTGATGGTCAGGTATGAAGATGAAAATAAAACGCCAGTGACACCTGAACAGATAATTACTCCCCGTCGTCGGGAAGACAAACAGAACGATCTCTGGACAACCTGGCAGCGGGTTCAGGAGAATATGATAAAAGGTGGATTATCGGGGCGAAGTGCCTCCGGGAAAAATACCAGGACAAGAGCCATTACAGGTATTGATGGTGATATAAGAATCAACAAGGCGTTATGGGTGATTGCCGAACAGTTCAGAAAGTGGAAGTCATGATAATATAAGTAAAGCCCCGAAAAAATTTTCGGGGCTTTACTTATATTATCATTTTTCGGCATTGCTGTGTCGTCTGATATACCTCAATTTCATCAACCGGCTTTCCGGTTGTCTGTAAATATTGTGCCCGCGAAAAATGGTCTGGCAGGAGGCTGCGCAGTTACCGGGTATATATAAGATGGGTTCCCGCTTCGCGGGGCTTCGGCCAGTCAGTATTGTCACTCATATGATATTTTGTGTGTGGCCTTCCATGCCGCTTTTGCGGCATAACCGGTATCTGACAATGTCTGTAAGATTAATTGTTCTGCACGCTGTTAATTTCCTGAAGTGATTTCTTCGTGGCCGGAAGCCGGATACCTTTACTGCTTTTTATCCCGGTATAAATCCAGTAAACATCTGATGCGTAGGCAAGACGTCTCTGGTTCTGGCGTTCGGTTTTCCTGAATCCGGCATTGTATGCACCAACGGCCTCCCAGGTGACGCCCCATTTTTTAAATGCTATTGCCAGATAATAAGCACCGGTATAAATGTTCATGCAGGGATCTGTTGTCAGATGTTCTGGCTTAATTCCGTAGCGGGCCAGTTCATTAAAATGCTGGGAATCTACCTGCATCAGTCCGCTGCCATATCCCGTTACCGGATTAATACCGATGGCATTAACCCGGTAACGGGATTCTTGCCATGATATTGCTCTCAGTAAATCAGGATCTATTTTGTAATCCCGGCCTGCAAGATCAAAGCAATCAGTGGCCTGGCAGATCTCATTTATAAACATCAGGCAGATGGCTAACATCCATTTTTTCATTTTTCCACCTCTGGTGACTTTATCCGTAAATAATTTAACCCACTCCACAAAAAGGCTCAACAGGTTGGTGGTTCTCACCACCAAAAGCACCACACCCCACGCAAAAACAAGTTTTTGCTGATTTTTCTTTATAAATATAGAGTTATGAAAAATTAGTTTCTCTCACTCTCTTTATGATATTTAGAAAAGCGGTGTCGGCGCGGCTATAACAACGCTCCGACACCGCTTTGTAGGGGTGGTACTGACTATTTTTATAAAAAACATTATTTTATATTAGGGGTGCTGCTAGCGGCGCGGTGTGTTTTTTTATAGGATACAGCTAGGGGCGCTGCTAGCGGTGCGTCCCTGTTTGCATTATGAATTTTAGTGTTTCGAAATTAACTTTATTTTATGTTCAAAAAAGGTAATCTCTAATGGCTAAGGTGAACCTGTATATCAGCAATGATGCCTATGAAAAAATAAATGCGATTATTGAGAAGCGTCGACAGGAAGGGGCAAGAGAAAAAGATGTCAGTTTTTCAGCAACAGCTTCAATGCTTCTTGAACTGGGGCTTCGTGTACATGAGGCTCAGATGGAGCGTAAAGAGTCTGCATTTAATCAGACTGAGTTTAATAAATTGCTTCTTGAATGCGTTGTAAAAACACAATCATCAGTAGCGAAAATTTTGGGTATTGAGTCTCTCAGTCCTCATGTCTCCGGAAATCCAAAGTTTGAATATGCCAATATGGTTGAAGATATCAGGGAGAAGGTATCATCTGAGATGGAACGATTTTTTCCAAAAAATGATGATGAATAAAAGAAATTTGACTTCGTTCAAATATCAGAGTTTTTATGATTTAAAAAGGTGACAGTACGAAAGATAATTAGTATATTAATTACGTGGTTAATGCCACGTTAAAATTTGAAATTGAAAATCGCCGATGCAGGGAGACGTGAACTCCCTGCATCGACTGTCCATAGAATCCTTTGTGAGGAGGTTCCTATGTATCCGATGGATCGTATTCAACAAAAACATGCTCGTCAAATAGATCTGCTGGAAAATCTGACGGCAGTTATTCAGGATTATCCAAATCCAGCCTGTATCAGGGACGAAACTTGAAAATTTATTTTTTGCAATACGCTGTTTCATGAGTCATTTCTTACACAAGATCAAAGTGCTGAAAAATGGCTTCTGTCGCAGAGAGATTTTTGTGAATTGATCTCTGTCACAGAGATGGAAGCATACAGGAATGAGCATACGCATCTTAATCTTGTAGAGGATGTTTTTATTCAGAACAGATTCTGGACAATATCTGTCCAGTCATTTCTTAATGGACACAGAAATATTATTCTGTGGCAATTTTATGATGCTGCTCATGTTCGTCATAAAGACAGTTATAATCAAAAAACGATTGTCAGTGATGATATCAGAAATATAATCAGAAGAATGAGTGATGATTCTTCTGTATCATCATATGTAAATGATGTCTTTTACTTATATAGCACCGGAATCAGTCATAATGCTATAGCAAGAATATTAAATATATCCATCTCCACATCAAAGAAACACGCATCTCTGATATGCGACTACTTCTCTGTTTCTAATAAAGATGAGTTAATCATCTTACTCTACAATAAAAAGTTTATTTATTATTTATACGAGAAGGCTATGTGTATCATAAATACGCGTTAATAAAGTGTTAATAAAATATAGACTTTCCGTCTATTTACCTTTTCTGATTATTCTGCAAACATAAGTTGTAACCAGAAGATAAACAGCGGGAGGTGTTATTGAAAAGATTTGGTACACGTTCTGCAACAGGTAAGATGGTAAAACTAAAATTACCTGTAGATGTGGAAAGTCTATTAATTGAGGCAAGTAACAGAAGCGGAAGAAGTCGATCGTTTGAGGCAGTAATAAGACTTAAAGATCATCTTCACCGCTATCCAAAGTTTAACAGGGCAGGGAATATCTATGGTAAGTCGCTGGTTAAGTATCTGACAATGCGTCTGGATGATGAAACTAACCAGCTACTTATTGCAGCCAAAAATCGTAGTGGATGGTGTAAAACAGATGAGGCTGCAGACAGAGTTATTGATCATTTGATCAAGTTTCCTGATTTTTATAACTCGGAGATATTCAGGGAGGCAGATAAAGAGGAAGATATAACATTTAATACACTCTAGTTTTATTCATTTATCCGAAATTGAGGTAACTTATGAATGCTGTTTTAAGTGTTCAGGGTGCTTCTGCGCCCGTCAAAAAGAAGTCGTTTTTTTCTAAATTCACTCGTCTGAATATGCTTCGCCTGGCTCGCGCTGTGATCCCGGCTGCTGTTCTGATGATGTTCTTCCCGCAACTGGCGATGGCCGCTGGCAGCAGTGGTCAGGACCTGATGGCAAGTGGTAACACCACGGTTAAGGCGACCTTCGGTAAGGACTCCAGTGTTGTTAAATGGGTTGTTCTGGCTGAAGTTCTGGTCGGTGCGGTCATGTACATGATGACCAAAAACGTCAAGTTCCTGGCCGGTTTTGCCATCATCTCTGTATTTATTGCTGTGGGTATGGCCGTCGTTGGCCTCTGACAGGAAATAAAACGATGTCGGGAGACGAGAATAAACTTAAGAAATATCGTTTCCCGGAAACACTGACCAACCAGAGCCGCTGGTTTGGCCTGCCACTGGATGAACTGATCCCCGCAGCAATCTGTATTGGCTGGGGTATCACAACATCGAAATATCTGTTCGGTATTGGTGCAGCGGTTCTGGTTTATTTCGGGATTAAAAAACTGAAAAAAGGGCGGGGCAGTTCCTGGTTACGTGACCTGATTTACTGGTATATGCCAACAGCCCTGCTGCGCGGTATTTTTCATAATGTTCCCGATTCGTGTTTCCGGCAGTGGATTAAATAGAACTGATACCAGGATTGTTATATGGAACACGGTGCCCGTTTAAGTACCAGTCGTGTAATGGCCATCGCCTTTATATTTATGTCAGTGCTTATTGTTCTCAGCCTCTCTGTTAACGTCATTCAGGGGGTGAATAACTACCGTCTTCAGAATGAGCAACGCACTGCCGTGACGCCAATGGCATTTAATGCCCCCTTTGCCGTGTCACAGAACAGTGCCGATGCCTCTTATTTACAGCAGATGGCGCTGTCATTTATTGCCCTCCGTCTGAATGTTTCATCAGAAACCGCCGATGCCTCACATCAGGCGCTTCTGCAATATATCCGCCCGGGCGCACAGAACCAGATGAAAGTTATTCTGGCTGAAGAAGCGAAGCGTATTAAAAACGATAACGTGAACTCAGCCTTTTTCCAGACCAGTGTTCGTGTCTGGCCTCAGTATGGCCGTGTGGAAATTCGTGGTGTGCTTAAAACCTGGATTGGTGATTCAAAACCTTTCACTGATATCAAACATTACATCCTTATTCTGAAGCGGGAAAACGGGGTGACCTGGCTGGATAATTTCGGGGAAACAGACGATGAGAAAAAATAATACGGCAATAATATTCGGCAGCCTGTTTTTTTCCTGCAGCGTGATGGCCGCAAACGGTACGCTGGCCCCCACCGTGGTGCCAATGGTGAACGGTGGTCAGGCCAGTATTGCCATCAGCAATACCAGCCCGAATCTGTTTACCGTTCCCGGTGACCGGATTATCGCCGTGAACTGTCTGGATGGTGCCCTGACCAATAATGAGCAGACCGCCTCCGGCGGTGTGGTGGTTGCCACCGTCAACAAAAAGCCCTTTACGTTCATTCTGGAAACAGAACGTGGTCTGAATCTTTCCATTCAGGCCGTTCCCCGTGAAGGCGCGGGGCGTACCATTCAGCTGGTCAGTGACCTGCGCGGAACCGGAGAAGAAGCCGGTGCGTGGGAAACGTCCACGCCTTACGAATCCCTGCTTGTGATCATCAGCCAGGCCGTCCGTGGCGGAAAATTACCCGCAGGCTGGTATCAGGTCCCGGTGACAAAGGAAACCCTGCAGGCCCCGGCGGGGCTGTCTTCAGTGGCAGATGCCGTATGGACGGGGAATCACCTGAAGATGGTCCGCTTTGCCGTGGAAAATAAAACGCTGTCTGCCCTGAATATCCGGGAAAGTGACTTCTGGCAGCCGGGAACCCGTGCCGTGATGTTCAGCCAGCCTGCCAGCCAGTTACTGGCAGGTGCGCGCATGGATGTGTATGTCATCCGTGACGGGGAGGGCAACTGATGGCTAGTATCAATACCATTGTGAAACGCAAGCAGTACCTGTGGCTGGGGATTGTGGTTGTCGGTACAGCCTCCGCGATTGGTGGGGCACTGTATCTGTCTGATGTGGACATGTCCGGTAACGGTGAAACCGTGGCTGAACAGGAGCCTGTGCCGGATATGACCGGTGTGGTGGATACGACCTTTGATGACAAGGTGCGTCAGCATGCCACCACAGAGATGCAGGTGACGGCAGCGCAGATGCAGAAGCAGTATGAGGAAATCCGTCGTGAGCTGGATGTTCTGAACAAACAGCGCGGTGATGACCAGCGTCGTATTGAAAAGCTGGGACAGGACAATGCCGCCCTGGCAGAGCAGGTAAAAGCCCTGGGTGCTAATCCCGTCACGGCGACCGGTGAGCCTGTACCGCAGATGCCTGCCTCACCGCCCGGCCCGGAAGGCGAACCACAGCCAGGAAACACCCCCGTATCCTTCCCGCCGCAGGGCAGCGTTGCTGTTCCACCGCCGACGGCATTTTATCCCGGGAATGGTGTCACGCCACCACCACAGGTGACGTACCAGTCTGTGCCGGTGCCTAACCGGATACAGCGTAAGGTGTTTACCCGTAATGAGGGAAAACAGGGACCATCGCTGCCGTACATTCCGTCAGGAAGTTTTGCGAAAGCCATGCTGATTGAAGGGGCGGATGCCAATGCCTCAGTCACCGGTAATGAATCCACGGTGCCGATGCAACTGCGTATCACCGGCCTGGTGGAAATGCCGAACAGCAAGACGTATGACGCAACGGGATGTTTTGTGGGTCTGGAAGCCTGGGGGGATGTGTCCAGTGAGCGTGCCATTGTTCGCACCCGCAATATCAGCTGCCTGAAGAATGGCAAAACCATTGATATGCCGATTAAGGGGCATGTCAGCTTCCGGGGCAAAAACGGTATCAAGGGCGAAGTGGTGATGCGTAACGGCAAAATCCTCGGTTGGGCATGGGGTGCGGGATTTGTTGACGGTATTGGTCAGGGAATGGAGCGTGCCTCCCAGCCGGCTGTCGGGCTGGGGGCCACTGCCGCTTACGGGGCCGGCGATGTCCTTAAAATGGGTATCGGTGGCGGTGCATCGAAAGCGGCACAGACGCTCAGTGACTACTACATCAAACGTGCCGAACAGTATCACCCGGTGATACCGATTGGTGCGGGCAATGAAGTGACCGTGGTGTTCCAGGACGGCTTCCAGCTGAAAACCGTGGAAGAGATGGCGCTGGAACGCACGCAGAACAGAGCGGAAGAGGAGAATCCGGAAAGTCCGGTTCCTGTTCCGCCATCAGCTGAAAGTCATCTTAACGGCTTTAATACTGACCAGATGCTGAAGCAGCTGGGCAACCTGAATCCGCAGCAGTTTATGTCCGGCAGCCAGGGAGGGGGCAACGATGGCAAATAATATGTCGTCCCGTCAGGCGTGCCATGCCGCCCGGTATGTTGTCGCCCGGGTTCTGCGAGGACTGTTCTGGTGTTTGCAGTACACCGTCATTCTTCCACTGGCCACAATGGCCCTGATGGCTCTGTTTGTTTTATGGAAGGACAACACCACGCCGGGGAAATTACTGGTTAAGGAGATTAACTTCGTAAGACAAACAGCACCTGCCGGACAGTTCCCGGTCAGTGAATGCTGGTTTTCTTCCTCTGATTCTTCAGGCAGATCAGAGATACAGGATATCTGCCATTACCGCGCGGCTGATGCTGCAGATTATGTCAGGGAAACTGACCGGTCACTGATGCAACTGGTTACCGCATTATGGACAACACTGGCATTGATGTATGTCTCGCTGGCAGCGATCACCGGGAAATATCCGGGTGGTAACCGCAGATGAACGTCTGGCGGAAGTTTATACGGAAGATGCTTCCCTGCCGGAAAAAATCAGGAAATGCCCTGTTTATTTTCCTGATGACAGAACAAACAGAAACAACGGAGATAAAAATGAACATGCGTAATATTAATGTTATTACTGCCTGCTCTGTACCGGATAAAAGCGTATCAGATGATTTTATGCATGCTGTTCTCAGTAACTGCACCACAAGAATCGTACTTCCTGCACCGAAGGAATTCAGTTCTGAATCATTGCCGCACAATTTTAATATAGCTGCTGTCGGTGTGATGAAGAAGGGTATGTCGATGAGCTTATTTTCTTCTCCGGGGCATATTGTGGTTGCCGGACAATCCGGTGGCGGAAAATCTGTTCCGGTGAAAGAACTAATCGACAGAATTATTCAGAAATATAAGGAACTCCTTGATGAATAAGCTGGTTTCTGATGGCAGCGCCAAAAAAATAAATTATCCGGTGCTGTATGAGTCCGGAATAACACCTCCGTTATGTGAAGTCAGTGCACCAGAACCTGATGCGGGGGGGGGGGGGGGAACGCATTGTGGCATATATTTATAAATCATCACGGAATACGGTTTTTGAAAATCCTGACATTGTAAAAACCTGTACGGTCAGGGATTTGAAGAATGATTTTGTGAACTTCGATGAGAAAGGTGAGGGACAATGAAACAGATTTCTTTATTTATTCCTCTGCTGGGGACCTTATTACTTTCCGGATGTGCTGGAACCAGTACGGAATTTGAGTGTAACGCCACCACATCCGATACCTGTATGACGATGGAGCAGGCCAATGAGAAGGCCAAAAAACTGGAGCAGCCCTCAGAAGCAAAGCCGGTTGCGGCATCACTGCCGCGCCTGGCTGAAGGGAACTTCCGGACAATGCCGGTGCAGACCGTCACCGCGACCACTCCGTCCGGCAGCAGACCTGCGGTGACGGCACTTCCGGAGCAGAAACTGTTGGCACCACGCCCGCTGTTTACCGCTGCCCGGGAAGTGAAAACGGTTGTTCCGGTCAGTTCAGTTACGCCGGTAACACCTCCCCGTCCGCTAAGAACGGGTGAGCAGACGGCAGCATTATGGATAGCGCCTTATATTGATAACCAGGATGTTTATCATCAGCCATCCAGCGTGTTTTTTGTTATTAAACCGTCTGCGTGGGGAAAACCACGTATTAATTAACTGGCCCTGAAGTTGTATATCAGCCGGTAATGCCGGCGGGCTTTCTGTATTCAAAATCTGCCTGTAAAACGAGTGCCCTGTGCGTGAAAAGGGATGGGCGGTAGCGTGTCAGAACATGTCGGGAGGAATATTCCGTGAGTGATGAAGTCGATGAAGCATATTCAGTGACAGAACAACTGACCATGACAGGAATAAACCGGATACGCCAGAAAATAAATGCTCATGGTATTCCTGTTTATCTCTGTGAAGCATGCGGAAATCCTATTCCGGAAGCCCGGCGGGAAATATTTCCCGGTGTGACGTTGTGCGTTGAATGTCAGGCGTATCAGGAGAGACAGAGAAAACATTATGCATAAGTCAGTCGCAGAACATATTGATTTAATTCCGGATGAACATGAGTGGATATTCAGAAAACAGAAATCTTTGTATATGCGCCGGGAAATGGCGCGTTAATTACAGGTATTCCCTTCATGGCTACCGCATTTCTCGCTTTATTTTTCAATTAAGGAATTCATGTGAATAACCCACTTGAGGCCGTCACTCAGGCGGTTAACTCCCTCGTCACAGCACTGAAACTGCCTGACGAATCCGCAAAGGCCAATGAAGTTCTGGGCGAAATGAGCTTCCCGCAGTTCAGCCGTCTGCTGCCGTACCGTGATTACAACCAGGAATCCGGTCTGTTCATGAATGACACCACGATGGGCTTTATTCTGGAAGCCATTCCCATCAATGGGGCGAATGAGTCCATTGTGGAGGCTCTCGATCATATGCTGCGCACCAAACTGCCGCGCGGTATTCCGTTGTGTATCCATCTGATGTCCAGTCAGTTGGTTGGTGACAGGATTGAATATGGGCTGCGTGAGTTCTCCTGGTCAGGTGAACAGGCTGAACGGTTTAACGCCATTACCCGGGCCTATTATATGAAAGCGGCAGCGACACAGTTTCCGCTGCCGGAGGGGATGAATCTGCCCCTGACCCTGCGCCATTACCGGGTATTTATCTCGTACTGTTCACCCTCAAAGAAAAAAAGCCGGGCTGACATTCTGGAAATGGAAAACTTGGTGAAAATCATCCGGGCGTCGTTACAGGGGGCCAGTATCACCACACAGACGGTGGATGCACAGGCTTTCATCGATATTGTCGGGGAGATAATTAACCATAACCCGGACTCCCTGTACCCGAAAAGACGTCAGCTGGACCCGTATTCTGATTTGAATTATCAGTGTGTGGAGGACAGTTTTGACCTGAAGGTCCGGGCAGATTACCTGACGCTGGGCCTGCGTGAGAACGGCAGGAACAGCACGGCCCGCATCCTGAATTTCCATCTGGCCCGTAACCCGGAAATCGCCTTCCTGTGGAACATGGCCGACAACTACAGCAACCTGCTGAACCCGGAACTGTCCATCTCCTGTCCGTTCATCCTGACGCTGACTCTGGTGGTGGAAGACCAGGTGAAAACCCACAGCGAAGCCAACCTGAAGTACATGGACCTGGAGAAAAAGTCGAAGACCTCCTATGCCAAATGGTTTCCGTCCGTGGAGAAAGAGGCGAAGGAGTGGGGGGAACTGCGTCAGCGGCTGGGCTCCGGTCAGTCCTCCGTGGTGTCCTACTTCCTCAACATCACAGCATTCTGCAAGGACAATAATGAAACGGCGCTGGAAGTGGAGCAGGACATCCTGAACAGCTTTCGTAAAAACGGTTTTGAGCTGATTTCACCGCGCTTTAACCACATGCGCAATTTCCTGACCTCCCTGCCCTTTATGGCCGGGAAAGGGCTGTTTAAACAGCTGAAAGAGGCCGGAGTGGTTCAGCGCGCAGAGAGCTTTAATGTTGCCAACCTGATGCCGTTAGTGGCGGATAACCCCCTGACACCGGCAGGTCTGCTGGCACCCACCTACCGTAACCAGCTGGCGTTTATCGATATTTTCTTCCGGGGGATGAATAACACCAACTACAACATGGCGGTCTGTGGCACCTCCGGGGCCGGTAAAACCGGGCTGATACAGCCACTTATCCGCAGCGTGCTGGACTCCGGAGGCTTTGCCGTGGTGTTCGACATGGGGGATGGATACAAGTCCCTGTGTGAGAACATGGGCGGGGTGTATCTGGACGGTGAAACCCTGCGTTTTAACCCGTTTGCGAACATCACCGATATTGACCAGTCAGCGGAGCGTGTCCGTGACCAGTTGTCAGTGATGGCCAGCCCCAACGGTAACCTGGATGAAGTGCATGAAGGTCTGCTGTTGCAGGCGGTCAGAGCCTCCTGGCTGGCCAAAGAGAACAGAGCACGTATTGATGACGTGGTGGATTTCCTGAAAAACGCCAGTGACAGCGAGCAGTATGCCGAGTCACCGACTATCCGCAGCCGTCTGGACGAAATGATTGTGCTGCTTGACCAGTACACTGCCAACGGCACTTACGGCCAGTATTTTAACTCTGATGAGCCGTCCCTGCGGGATGACGCAAAAATGGTGGTGCTGGAGCTGGGCGGACTGGAAGACCGTCCGTCACTGCTGGTTGCGGTGATGTTCTCCCTGATTATCTACATCGAGAACAGGATGTACCGCACGCCGCGTAACCTCAAGAAACTGAACGTTATTGATGAAGGCTGGCGTCTGCTGGACTTCAAAAATCACAAGGTCGGTGAATTTATTGAGAAAGGCTACCGTACGGCCCGCCGTCATACCGGTGCCTATATCACCATCACACAGAACATCGTCGACTTTGACTCTGATAAGGCCTCCAGTGCTGCCCGCGCGGCATGGGGTAACTCCTCCTACAAAATTATCCTCAAACAGAGTGCGAAGGAGTTCGCGAAATACAACCAACTGTATCCGGACCAGTTCCTGCCACTGCAGCGCGACATGATTGGTAAGTTTGGTGCGGCCAAAGACCAGTGGTTCAGTTCCTTCCTGCTGCAGGTGGAAAACCATTCCTCCTGGCACCGTCTGTTTGTGGACCCGTTAAGCCGCGCCATGTACAGCTCTGACGGCCCGGATTTTGAGTTTGTGCAGCAGAAGCGTAAAGAGGGGCTGAGTATTCATGAGGCAGTGTGGCAGCTGGCGTGGAAGAAGTCAGGGCCGGAAATGGCTTCGCTGGAAGCCTGGCTGGAAGAACATGAGAAATACAGGAGTGTGGCATGAGTTCAACGCAGAAACCCGCCGACGTCACGGCAGAACGACGCAGCCACTGGTGGTGGACGGTGCCGGGATGCCTGGCAATGGTGTTACTGAACGCAGCCGTCAGTTACGGCATTGTCAGACTGAACGCACCGGTGACTGTCACCTTCAACATGAAACAGACCGTGGATGCGTTTTTTGACAGCGCCAGTCAGAAACAACTGTCAGAAGCGCAGTCAAAAGCCCTTTCAGCGCGTTTTAACACGGCACTGGAAGCCAGCCTGCAGGCGTGGCAGCAGAAACACCACGCGGTCATTCTGGTGTCGCCTGCTGTGGTACAGGGGGCACCGGATATCACCCGGGAAATCCAGCAGGATATTGCCCGGCGAATGAGGGCGGAACCATGAGATGCCGGGGGCTGATTGCCCTGCTGATATGGGGGCAGAGTGTGGCCGCCGCCGATCTTGGTACCTGGGGCGATCTGTGGCCGGTAAAGGAGCCGGACATGCTGACGGTGATCATGCAGCGCCTGACAGCACTGGAGCAGTCCGGTGAGATGGGCCGGAAAATGGATGCCTTTAAGGAGCGGGTGATCCGCAACAGTCTGCGGCCCCCTGCCGTGCCCGGTATCGGACGCACGGAGAAATACGGCAGCCGGTTGTTTGACCCGTCCGTCAGACTGGCTGCGGATATCCGGGATAACGAAGGGCAGGTGTTTGCCCGTCAGGGTGAAGTGATGAATCCGCTGCAGTATGTTCCTTTTAACCAGACGCTGTATTTCATCAATGGCGATGATCCGGCGCAGGTGGCCTGGATGAAACGCCAGACGCCGCCCACACTGGAGAGCAAAATTATCCTCGTGCAGGGCAGTATCCCGGAGATGCAGAAGTCTCTTGACAGCCGTGTTTACTTTGACCAGAACGGTGTGCTCTGCCAGCGCCTCGGCATTGATCAGGTCCCGGCACGGGTGAGCGCCGTTCCCGGCGATCGCTTCCTGAAGGTGGAATTTATTCCGACAGAGGAGGGCAGAAAATGAAGCGAAGGCTGTGGCTGCTGATGTTATTCCTTTTCGCCGGTCATGTCCCTGCGGCGTCTGCGGATTCTGCCTGTGAGGGGCGTTTTGTAAACCCGATCACAGATATCTGCTGGAGCTGTATTTTCCCGCTCTCGCTGGGCAGTATCAAAGTCAGTCAGGGTAAGGTCCCCGACACGGCGAACCCGTCGATGCCCATTCAGATTTGTCCGGCACCGCCGCCGCTGTTCAGGCGTATCGGGCTGGCCATTGGTTACTGGGAGCCGATGGCGTTGACGGACGTCACCCGGTCACCGGGATGCATGGTGAACCTGGGCTTCAGCCTGCCGGCTTTTGGTAAAACGGCACAGGGAACGGCGAAAAAGGATGAGAAGCAGGTAAATGGGGCGTTCTATCACGTTCACTGGTACAAATACCCGCTGACGTACTGGCTGAACATCATCACATCGCTGGGCTGTCTGGAAGGTGGTGACCTGGATATCGCTTATCTTTCTGAAATCGACCCCACCTGGACGGACAGCAGCCTGACCACCATTCTCAATCCGGAAGCTGTCATCTTTGCCAATCCGATAGCACAGGGAGCCTGCGCAGCAGATGCGATTGCCAGCGCCTTTAATATGCCTCTCGATGTTCTGTTCTGGTGTGCCGGTTCGCAGGGAAGTATGTACCCGTTCAATGGCTGGGTGAGTAATGAGTCCAGTCCGTTGCAGTCCTCCCTGCTGGTCAGTGAACGCATGGCGTTCAAGCTGCACCGTCAGGGCATGATTATGGAAACCATCGGGAAAAATAACGCCGTCTGTAATGAATATCCGTCCCCAATCCTGCCCAAAGAACGCTGGCGTTACCAGATGGTGAATATGTATCCGGACAGCGGGCAGTGCCACCCGTTCGGGCGCAGCGTGACCCGCTGGGAAACCGGGAAAAATCCGCCCAACACAAAGAAAAACTTCGGCTACCTGATGTGGCGTAAACGTAACTGTGTCTTCCTGTGAGGTGAATGATGAAGCTGAGTATGAAATCTCTGGCAGCACTGCTGATGATGCTGAACGGGGCGGTTATGGCGTCAGAAAACGTGAACACTCCTGAAAACCGCCAGTTCCTGAAGCAGCAGGAAAATTTAAGCAGACAACTGCGTGAAAAACCTGACCATCAGCTGAAAGCCTGGGCGGAGAAACAGGTGCTGGAAAACCCCCTTCAGCGTTCAGATAACCATTTCCTGGATGAGCTGGTTCGTAAACAGCAGGCTTCGCTGGACGGGAAACCCCGGCAGGGTGCTCTGTATTTTGTGTCGTTTTCCATTCCCGAAGAGGGGCTGAAACGAATGCTGGGCGAAACCCGGCACTACGGTATTCCGGCCACACTGCGGGGCATGGTGAACAATGACCTGAAGACCACCGCTGAAGCTGTGTTGTCCCTGGTGAAAGACGGCGCGACTGATGGTGTTCAGATCGACCCGACGCTGTTTTCACAGTACGGCATTCGCACTGTACCGGCACTGGTGGTGTTCTGCAGTCAGGGATACGACATCATCCGGGGAAACCTGCGGGTCGGCCAGGCGCTGGAGAAAGTGGCCGCCACGGGTGACTGCCGGCAGGTGGCTCATGATTTACTGGCAGGGAAAGGAGATTCCGGGAAATGAAACGTATTTTACCTCTGATACTGGCTCTGGTTGCCGGCATGGCACAGGCTGACAGCAACAGTGATTACCGGGCCGGTTCTGATTTTGCTCACCAGATCAAAGGGCAGGGAAGCAGCAGTATTCAGGGCTTTAAGCCACAGGAGAGTATCCCCGGCTATAACGCGAATCCGGACGAGACAAAATATTACGGTGGCGTGACTGCCGGCGGGGATGGCGGCCTGAAAAATGACGGCACCACGGAATGGGCGACCGGTGAAACCGGAAAAACCATTACAGAGTCATTCATGAACAAGCCGAAAGACATTCTTTCACCGGATGCACCGTTTATCCAGACCGGCAGGGATGTGGTGAACCGGGCTGACAGCATTGTGGGAAACACCGGGCAGCAGTGCAGTGCGCAGGAGATTAGCAGGAGTGAATACACGAATTACACCTGTGAGCGGGATTTACAGGTGGAGCAGTACTGCACACGAACTGCCCGTATGGAGCTGCAGGGGAGTACCACATGGGAAACCCGGACGCTGGAGTATGAAATGAGTCAGCTACCTGCACGTGAAGTGAATGGTCAGTATGTTGTCTCCATTACCTCTCCCGTTACCGGTGAAATTGTCGATGCACATTACAGCTGGAGTCGTATTTACCTGCAGAAGAGTATACCTATGACAATTACAGTACTGGGAACCCCACTGAGCTGGAATGCCAAATACTCAGCAGATGCCTCATTTACACCAGTACAGAAAACACTGACTGCCGGTGTTGCTTTTACCTCATCTCACCCCGTCCGGGTCGGGAATACAAAATTCAAACGTCATACGTCAATGAAGCTGCGTCTGGTTGTCAGGGTAAAAAAAGCCTCGTACACCCCGTATGTTGTCTGGTCTGAAAGCTGCCCGTTCAGCAAGGAGCTGGGGAAACTGACAAAAACAGAATGTACGGAGGCTGGCGGGAACAGGACGCTGGTGAAAGACGGTCAGTCATACAGCATGTACCAGAGCTGCTGGGCATACCGGGACACGTATGTCACGCAGTCAGCAGACAAGGGAACCTGTCAGACCTACACCGACAATCCTGCCTGTACCCTGGTGTCACACCAGTGTGCCTTTTACTCCGAAGAAGGTGCCTGTCTGCATGAATATGCCACGTACTCCTGTGAGTCAAAAACATCCGGGAAAGTGATGGTCTGTGGGGGAGACGTCTTCTGTCTCGATGGCGAATGCGATAAGGCTCAGAGCGGGCAGAGTAATGATTTTGCCGAAGCCGTTTCTCAGCTGGCGGCACTGGCCGCAGCAGGTAAGGATGTTGCGGCGCTGAACGGGGTGGATGTCCGTGCTTTCACCGGTCAGGCGAAATTTTGTAAGAAGGCTGCAGCCGGATACAGCAACTGCTGTAAGGACAGCGGCTGGGGACAGGATATCGGGCTGGCCAAATGCAGCAGTGATGAAAAGGCCCTGGCTAAAGCAAAATCAAACAAACTGACCGTCAGCGTCGGGGAGTTTTGTTCGAAGAAAGTGCTGGGTGTCTGTCTGGAGAAAAAACGCAGCTACTGTCAGTTTGATTCGAAGCTGGCGCAGATAGTCCAGCAGCAGGGGCGCAACGGTCAGTTGCGTATCAGTTTTGGTAGTGCGAAGCATCCTGACTGTCGGGGGATTACGGTTGATGAGCTGCAGAAAATTCAGTTCAACAGACTGGATTTCACTAACTTCTACGAAGACCTGATGAATAACCAGAAAATTCCGGACAGTGGCGTTCTGACGCAGAAAGTGAAAGAGCAGATTGCTGACCAGCTGAAACAGGCAGGACAGTAAGGTATGGGAAATAACCGGGGGAAATGATGAAAGTCATATTCACGTCGAACCGTTTTATTGATTTTCTTATCCGGCTTTTGATTACAGCGATTGTCATTTCTCCGGTAATTATCTGGTCGTGGGATACGGTAAAAGAAACCACGGCAGACGGGATGCTTGCCGCTGCTTTCGTTATCCTTTACTCCGGTGTGCTCCTGTTTATTCTGTATTTTTGTTTTTCTGCCCTGACTGACCTGCAGAAACCTGATGAAAGAAAAAGTGATGAAAGGAATGAAGATGAATAAAGCATTACTGCCACTGTTACTCTGCTGCTTTATTTTTCCGGCGTCAGGAAAAGATGCAGGCTGGCAGTGGTATAACGAGAAAATAAATCCGAAGGAAAAAGAAAATAAACCTGTACCTGCAGCCCCTCGTCAGGAACCGGATATTATGCAGAAACTGGCCGCACTGCAGACGGCAACAAAGCGGGCGCTGTACGAAGCCATTCTGTATCCTGGCGTGGATAATTTTGTGAAATATTTCCGGCTGCAAAATTACTGGACTCAGCAGGCCGGGCTTTTCACCATGAGCGCCAGAAAGGCCATGCTGGCACATCCTGAACTGGACTATAACCTGCAGTACAGCCATTACAACGGCACGGTACGGAACCAGCTGGCAGCAGACCAGGCGCAGCAGCGACAGGCCATTGCGAAACTGGCTGAACACTACGGCATCATGTTTTTTTACCGGGGGCAGGACCCCATCGACGGGCAACTGGCGCAGGTCATTAATGGCTTCCGGGATACGTATGGTCTGAGTGTTATTCCCGTTTCCGTGGATGGCGTGATTAATCCGCTGTTGCCGGATTCCCGGACTGACCAGGGGCAGGCGCAGCGCCTCGGCGTGAAATATTTCCCGGCCATGATGCTGGTTGACCCGAAACAGGGCAGTGTTCGCCCGTTATCATACGGCTTTATTTCGCAGGACGACCTGGCAAAACAGTTCCTGAACGTTTCTGAAGATTTTAAACCCAATTTTTAATCGCGGATTTGATTTATGAGTGAAGATTATTTGAAAATGTTTACAGGTGTTGTTCTGTTAATATTTGTCATTATTGCCGGTTATTTCTTTTCTGAGCGTAATGACAGGAAAATGTTTCTCCTGAGCTCACTGGTTTTCCTTGTTATTAATATCGCGTGTTTATATGTGCTTACCGCCAGTCTCTGGTTTCTGTGTGGTGCAATTATGAGTCAGGGCGCAGCACTGGTTGTTTCAATAGTTGCGGCCGCATTACCGGACGTTACGAGCTTCGACAGGTTCAGAAGAATATTTATCTGTATTATGTTGTCATCGGTATGGTCCGGAGTGATGTGGTTTTTTATAAGGGGGGTTATGACAGGCTAAGTCATATAAAACGGTCATAAAAACCATACAAAATAATGAGGTTGATTACTGAAGACCATATGATAAACCATACCGCAATCCAGTGGCTTCTGAATAGCTCACAAAAATAAATATAGATAATTGAAAATAACCATAATACAACGATGCCTGCTGCGATACTTAATAAACTTATTACAAGATAGTCAGGGAAGGCATTGACCGGTAATGAATGTGATGCTGCATATATCAGCGCAATAATTGCCGCATTTCCCAGTAACGACTCTCTTATTATGTTTCTGATTATTTCCAGTTTTTCTTTAAAAGATCGCTTTTCCATTTGTACCTCTGATTAATATCACACAAACGCGAATATTACAGACATGAATACTCTCATGTAAATAATAACCGGAGTTTAACATGATAAGTAAACGCAGATTCTCTTTACCCCGGCTTGATATTACGGGAATGTGGGTATTTTCCCTGGGTGTCTGGTTTCATATCGTCGCCCGTCTTGTTTACAGCAACCCCTGGATGGCTTTTTTTCTGGCGGAGCTGATTGCGGCCATCCTTGTGCTGTTCGGCGCATACCAGGTGCTGGATGCATGGATTGCCCGTGTCAGCCGGGAAGAGCGTGAGGCACTGGAAGCTAGGCAACAGGCCATGATGGCAGAGCAGCAGGAGGGCGGACATGTCTCTCACTAAATTACTGCCGGTCATTTTGTTGATGATGGTCACAGGTGTGCAGGCCTCCACCCGGGATGAAATTGAAAGACTCTGGAATCCGCAGGGCATGGCCGCGCAGCCTGCACAACCGACAGCAGACACATCAGCCAGGACAGAAAAGCCGGCTCCCCGCTGGTTCCGCCTCAGCAACGGCAGGCAGGTTAACCTGGCCGACTGGAAGGTGGTGCTGTTTATGCAGGGGCATTGCCCTTACTGTCACCAGTTTGACCCGGTACTGAAGCAGCTGGCACAGCAGTACGGCTTTTCCGTTTTTCCCTACACCCTGGATGGTCAGGGGGATACCGCCTTTCCGGAAGCATTACCGGTGCCACCGGACGTGATGCAGACCTTCTTCCCGAATATTCCGGTGGCCACACCGACCACCTTCCTGGTCAACGTCAACACGCTTGAGGCATTACCGCTTTTACAGGGGGCAACGGATGCCGCCGGTTTTATGGCGCGGATGGATACCGTTCTGCAGATGTACGGAGGGAAAAAAGGTGCGAAATAAGCAGGTGGTGTTACTCATTGCCGGAATATCCGGCATCGCGACGGGAATAATCGTCAGCCTGAATATCCCCTTTATCCATCAGGGGCTTTTTTATCCCGCCAGCCCTGTAGAAATTGTCGTTTCGCTGTGCCTTACCTTTTCTGTTTCTGTTGTGTTTTTTGTGGGGGCAATTGTGGGATGGATTTCGGTGTCTGAAATATATTACAGCCGCAGGACTGGTCTGAATGAATTATCGGAAATATCAGAGGGAACGTATAATGAGAGAAAATAAAAACAATCCTGAACTCAAAATCAGAAGTACAGAACGAGATTATAAATACATTTCCAGAATTACTGACAGGTATGCTGGATTGTCTCTGGTATTCCTGACTGCCGGAATTGTTTTATGGACAGCTATGAATATTATTTTTGATGCCTGTATTGATTCGTGGAAAACGGACCCAGAATTAAATAATTCGATTTATATGTGGAATATCCTGATATATGTCATTCCGTATGCGTTATATGCGCTTGCAGCCGGGTTTCTTGTTACATTTTTTTCTGTTCCCAATGTACGAATTAATATACGGAAATATCGGGATATTCCTGTTGAAACGCCGTATGCGCCGGGAGAACACATTAAGGGAGGGCAGCAATAATGCTTCGCATTAAGCCTCTTTTTATTCTTTGTGCCGCCTTACTGACGGTGACGCCTGCAGCGTCAGCGGATGTGAACAGCGACATGAATCAGTTCTTTAACAAGCTGGGCTTCGCCTCCAATACCACACAGCCGGGCGTCTGGCAGGGGCAGGCTGCCGGCTATGCTTACGGCGGCTCCCTGTATGCCCGTACTCAGGTCAAAAATGTTCAGCTGATTTCCATGACGCTGCCGGATATCAATGCCGGATGTGGCGGCATCGACGCTTATCTCGGTTCGTTCAGTTTTATTAATGGCGAGCAGCTGCAGCGTTTTGTTAAGCAGATTATGAGTAATGCTGCCGGTTACTTTTTTGACCTTGCCCTGCAGACAACGGTGCCGGAAATCAAAACCGCAAAAGACTTCCTGCAGAAAATGGCAAGCGACATTAACAGCATGAACCTCAGTTCCTGCCAGGCGGCGCAGGGGATTATCGGCGGGCTTTTCCCCCGGACGCAGGTATCCCAGCAAAAAGTCTGTCAGGACATTGCCGGTGAGAGCAATATTTTTGCTGACTGGGCGGCTTCCCGGCAGGGATGTACCGTTGGCGGTAAATCTGACAGCGTCAGGGATAAAGCCAGCGACAAGGATAAGGAGCGGGTGACCAAAAACATTAACATCATGTGGAATGCGCTTTCCAAAAACAGAATGTTTGACGGCAACAAAGAGCTGAAAGAGTTTGTGATGACGCTGACCGGCTCACTGGTGTTTGGTCCCAACGGCGAAATCACACCGCTGTCAGCCAGAACCACTGACCGCTCAATTATCCGGGCCATGATGGAAGGCGGCACAGCAAAAATTTATCACTGCAACGATTCTGATAAATGCCTGAAAGTGGTGGCAGACACACCGGTGACCATCAGCCGAGATAATGCACTGAAGTCTCAGATTACTAAACTTCTGGCCAGCATTCAGAACAAGGCTGTCAGTGACACGCCTCTGGATGACAAGGAAAAAGGCTTTATTTCCAGTACCACCATCCCCGTCTTCAAATACCTGGTTGACCCGCAGATGCTCGGTGTTTCCAACAGTATGATTTACCAGCTGACGGACTATATCGGTTACGACATCCTGCTGCAGTACATTCAGGAGCTGATACAGCAGGCCCGGGCGATGGTGGCCACGGGAAATTATGACGAAGCGGTTATCGGGCATATTAACGACAACATGAATGATGCCACCCGGCAGATTGCGGCGTTTCAGTCACAGGTGCAGGTACAGCAGGATGCGCTGCTGGTTGTCGATCGTCAGATGAGCTACATGCGTCAGCAGCTTTCCGCCCGCATGCTCAGTCGTTACCAGAACAACTATCACTTCGGAGGGAGCACGCTGTGAATGAAGTTTATGTGATTGCCGGTGGTGAGTGGTTGCGGAATAACCTGAACGCCATTGCCGCCTTTATGGGAACCAGGACGTGGGATTCCATTGAAAAAATTGCGCTCACATTGTCTGTTCTCGCGGTGGCCGTAATGTGGGTACAGCGGCACAACGTGATGGATTTGCTGGGCTGGGTGGCCGTGTTTGTGCTTATCAGCCTGCTGGTTAATGTCCGCACATCGGTGCAGATTATTGATAACAGTGACCTGGTCAAAGTTCACCGGGTGGATAATGTGCCGGTCGGTCTGGCGATGCCACTTTCACTGACGACCCGTATCGGGCATGCAATGGTGGCCAGTTACGAGATGATCTTCACGCAACCGGACAGTGTCACCTACAGCAAAACGGGGATGCTGTTTGGCGCAGAAATGGTATCAAAAAGCACCGACTTTTTGTCCCGGAATCCGGAAATCGCCAATATTTTCCAGGATTATGTGCAGAACTGCGTGATGGGGGATATTTACCTGAACCACAAATACACGCTGGAGGAGCTGATGGCCTCCGCTGATCCCTACACGCTGATTTTTTCCCGCCCCAGCCCGCTGCGGGGCGTTTATGACAGCAATAATAATTTCGTAACCTGTAAGGACGCGTCGGTTTCGCTGAAAGACAAGCTGAATCTGGACACACAGAGTGGCGGAAAAACCTGGCATTATTATGCCCAGCAGCTATTTGGTGGACGCCCTGATCCGAACCTGTTGTTCAGTACGCTGATTGGCGACAGTTACAGTTACTTCTATGGCTCAAGTAAATCAGCCAGCCAGATCATCCGCCAGAATGTTACCATCAATGCGCTGAAGGAGGGGATCACCAGTTATGCCGCCCGTAATGGTGATTCGGCCAGCCTGGTGAATCTGGCCACCACCTCATCGATGGAGAAGCAACGTCTGGCACATGTCTCCATCGGCCATGTAGCGATGCGGACACTGCCCATGACGCAGACCATCCTGACGGGGATCGCCATTGGTATTTTCCCGCTCCTGGTACTGGCGGCTGTCTTCAATAAACTGACGCTGTCCGTCCTGAAAGGCTATGTGTTTGCCCTGATGTGGCTGCAGTCATGGCCAATGTTGTACGCCATTCTGAACAGTGCCATGACATTTTATGCGAAGCAGAATGGTGCACCGGTGGTGCTCTCGGAAATTTCACAGATACAACTGAAATACTCCGATCTGGCTTCCACTGCCGGGTATCTTTCCATGATGATCCCGCCATTATCCTGGATGATGGTCAGGGGGCTTGGGGCCGGATTTTCCAGTGTGTACAGCCATTTCGCTTCCTCTGCTATCAGCCCGACTGCCAGTGCGGCAGGTAGTGTGGTTGACGGTAATTACTCCTACGGCAACATGCAGACGGAAAACGTGAACGGCTTCAGCTGGAGCACCAACAGCACCACGTCGTTTGGTCAGATGATGTACCAGACCGGCAGTGGCGCAACCGCCACACAGACCCGTGACGGTAATATGGTGATGGATGCAAGCGGAGCGATATCCCGTTTACCGGTCGGTATCAATGCAACGCGTCAGATTGCAGCGGCACAACAGGAAATGGCCCGAGAGGCGTCGAACAGAGCAGAAAGTGCCCTGCATGGTTTCAGCAGCAGTATTGCCAGTGCCTGGAACACGCTCAGTCAGTTTGGTTCTAACCGGGGGAGCAGTGACTCTGTCACCGGTGGTGCTGACAGTACGATGAGTGCACAGGACTCCATGATGGCCAGCCGTATGCGCAGTGCAGTGGAAAGCTATGCGAAGGCGCATAATATCAGTAATGAGCAGGCGACTCAGGAACTGGCATCCAGAAGTACGAGAGCTTCTGCCGGGATGTATGGAGATGCTCATGCTGAATGGGGGGTTAAACCTAAAATTCTTGGTGTTGGTGGAGGATTAGGCGTTAGAGGTGGTGGTCGGGCTGGCATTGACTGGAGTGATGATGATGCGCATCAGGCCAGCAGTGGTTCACGGGCCAGCTATGATGCTCGTCATGATATTGACGCTAAAGCCAGTAAGGATTTTAAAGAGGCCAGCGATTACTTTACCAGTCGCAAAGTCAGTGAATCCGGCAGCCATACTGACAATAATGCTGATTCCCGGGTGGATCAACTGTCTGCAGCCCTGAATTCAGCGAAACAGAGTTACGACCAGTACACGACGAATATGACCCGCAGCCATGAATATGCTGAAATGGCATCCCGTACTGAAAGCATGAGTGGGCAGATGAGCGAAGATTTGTCGCAACAGTTTGCACAGTATGTGATGAAACACGCACCGCAGGATGCCGAAGCTATTCTGACAAATACCAGTTCGCCGGAGATTGCAGAACGCCGTCGGGCAATGGCCTGGTCTTTTGTGCAGGAACAGATACAGCCTGGTGTTGATAATGCCTGGCGGGAATCCCGTGGCGATATTGGTAAAGGAATGGAGAGCGTACATTCGGGTGGAGGCAGTCAGGATATTATTGCTGACCATCAGGGACATCAGGCCATTATTGAGCAAAGAACGCAGGACAGTAATATCCGTAATGATGTAAAACATCAGGTTGATAATATGGTCACAGAATATAAAGGGAATATAGGTGATACTCAGAACAGCATACGTGGCGAGGAAAATATTGTAAGAGGACAGTATTCTGAACTGCAGAATCACCATAAAACAGAGGCATTATCTCAGAATAATAAATATAATGAAGAAAAGTCGGCTCAGGAAAGAATGCCCGGAGCTGACAGTCCACAGGAACTGATGAAAAGGGCAAAGGCGTATCAGGATAAGTATAAGCAATAATACTGTGTTTGGGAGATGATAATGAGATGTTTAGCCCATATTGCCCTGGTAACGGTGATACAGTTTATCGCCTGTTATCTGGCTGATTGGGGGAATGCCGAAACAGTTTTTATGCTGTTCTTCATAGTGCTATGGCAGGGACTGTTTATCTGGTTGTTCTCTCAAATACGAAAAAAACGGGATGTGTCGGATGAGTTTAAGTTTAGTAAAGGCGTTTGGTATATAACGATACCAGTATCTTCCTTACTCTCTCCGTTATTAAGCCTGATGGTTTTTATCATTGTTACACTATACGAATTAAGGCGAGTTAGTGGTTGCATAAGCATAAAAAAATGGGGGCAAAATCAACTCAAAGACCAATATGATGGGAGTGAAAAGTTAGACTTCGGGGGCATTGAACAGACCCCAACGATCTACTATAACCCTTCAACCGGATATCCTATGCATGGAGGCTTTGATTCAGCGGGAAATACTTTTGGGACTCGTTGGCAGGACTATTATGACAGGCAATAAGAAAACTGTAGTTTGTAAAAAAGGTAATTTGATGAAAACAAAAAAATTGATGATGGTTGCACTGGTCAGTTCCACTCTGGCCCTTTCAGGGTGTGGTGCGATGAGCACAGCAATCAAGAAGCGTAACCTTGAGGTGAAGACCCAGATGAGTGAGACCATCTGGCTTGAACCCGCCAGCGAACGCACGGTATTTCTGCAGATCAAAAACACGTCTGATAAAAACATGAGTGGGCTGCAGGGCAAAATTGCTGATGCTGTGAAAGCAAAAGGGTATCAGGTGGTGACTTCTCCGGATAAAGCCTACTACTGGATTCAGGCGAATGTGCTGAAGGCCGATAAGATGGATCTGCGGGAGTCTCAGGGATGGCTGAACCGTGGTTATGAAGGCGCAGCTGTTGGTGCAGCGTTAGGTGCCGGTATTACCGGATATAATTCCAATTCTGCCGGAGCCACACTCGGTGTGGGCCTTGCTGCTGGTCTGGTGGGTATGGCTGCAGATGCGATGGTGGAAGATGTGAACTATACCATGATCACGGATGTGCAGATTGCAGAGCGTACTAAGACAACGGTGACAACGGATAATGTTGCCGCCCTGCGTCAGGGCACATCAGGTGCGAAAATTCAGACCAGTACTGAAACAGGTAACCAGCATAAATATCAGACCCGTGTGGTCTCCAGTGCGAACAAGGTTAACCTGAAATTTGAAGAGGCGAAGCCTGTTCTCGAAGACCAGCTGGCCAAATCAATCGCAAATATTCTCTGATTATCTTCCGGAGGCTGGTCTGACCGGCCTCCTGACTGACGCCTCGCTTTACTCGTTGTCCAACCCCGGAAAGAAATAAAATAAATTTTATTTCTCCCCGGCGTTTCCGAAATAAATATGAAAACACTGAGCGGTTGTGCAAATTCTTTGTGCGACCGTGAAGTGTTGCCGGCGAAGCCGGAATTTAACGGTTATTAATCTTTTCATCATTAATAATCAGTCCGACTGACTTTTTTCTTCGGAATATCATCATGAGTTTTAACGCAAAGGATATGACCCAGGGCGGTCAGATTGCGTCCATGCGTATCCGCATGTTCAGCCAGATCGCCAATATTATGCTTTACTGCCTGTTTATTTTTTTCTGGATACTCGTTGGTCTGGTTTTATGGGTAAAAATAAGCTGGCAGACGTTTGTGAACGGCTGTATTTACTGGTGGTGTACCACGCTGGAAGGCATGCGGGATTTAATCAAGTCCCAGCCGGTATATGAGATCCAGTATTACGGCAAAACCTTCCGGATGAATGCTGCTCAGGTACTGCATGATAAATATATGATCTGGTGCGGAGAGCAGCTATGGTCCGCATTCGTTCTGGCCACAGTTGTGGCACTGGTTATTTGCCTGATTACCTTCTTTGTTGTCTCCTGGATTCTGGGGCGTCAGGGTAAACAACAGAGCGAAAATGAAGTCACAGGTGGTCGTCAGCTGACAGACAATCCGAAAGACGTTGCCCGGATGCTGAAAAAAGACGGCAAGGACTCCGATATACGGATTGGCGACCTGCCGATTATCCGGGATTCCGAAATCCAGAACTTCTGTCTGCACGGCACGGTCGGGGCCGGTAAGTCGGAAGTTATCCGTCGTCTGGCCAACTACGCCCGTCAGCGTGGAGATATGGTGGTGATTTATGACCGTTCAGGGGAATTTGTTAAAAGTTACTATGATCCCTCCATCGATAAAATCCTGAATCCGCTGGATGCCCGCTGTGCCGCCTGGGATTTGTGGAAGGAGTGCCTGACACAGCCGGATTTTGATAATACCGCGAACACGCTGATCCCGATGGGCACAAAAGAGGACCCGTTCTGGCAGGGGTCAGGACGTACCATTTTTGCGGAAGCGGCGTACCTGATGCGTAATGACCCCAACCGCAGCTACAGCAAACTGGTGGACACACTGCTTTCCATCAAAATCGAAAAACTGCGTACCTTCCTGCGTAATTCACCGGCGGCTAACCTGGTGGAAGAGAAAATTGAGAAAACGGCGATTTCCATCCGTGCTGTGCTGACCAACTACGTGAAAGCCATCCGTTACCTGCAGGGGATTGAGCATAACGGTGAGTCTTTTACCATCCGTGACTGGATGCGTGGTGTCCGGGAAGATCAGAAAAACGGCTGGCTGTTTATTTCGTCGAATGCCGACACCCATGCCTCCCTGAAGCCGGTGATCTCCATGTGGCTGTCCATTGCCATTCGTGGTCTGCTGGCAATGGGAGAAAACCGTAACCGTCGTGTGTGGTTTTTCTGTGATGAGTTACCCACGTTACACAAACTGCCGGACCTGGTGGAGATCCTGCCGGAAGCCCGTAAGTTCGGTGGCTGTTATGTGTTTGGTATCCAGTCCTATGCCCAGCTGGAAGATATCTACGGTGAGAAAGCGGCTGCCTCGCTGTTTGACGTCATGAACACCCGTGCCTTTTTCCGTTCTCCCAGCCATAAGATTGCAGAGTTCGCTGCCGGTGAAATTGGTGAGAAAGAGCACCTGAAAGCCAGCGAGCAGTATTCCTACGGTGCTGATCCGGTACGTGACGGGGTATCGACCGGTAAGGATATGGAGCGCCAGACTCTGGTCAGTTATTCCGACATTCAGTCTCTGCCGGATCTGACCTGTTATGTCACCCTGCCCGGACCGTATCCGGCAGTAAAACTCTCTCTGAAATATCAGACACGACCGAAGGTCGCTCCGGAGTTTATTCCGCGTGACATCAACCCGGAAATGGAGAACCGTCTGAGTGCCGTACTTGCCGCAAGGGAAGCAGAAGGTCGTCAGATGGCCAGCCTCTTCGAACCGGATGTCCCGGAGGTTGTTTCCGGAGAAGACGTGACTCAGGCTGAACAGCCGCAACAGCCGCAACAGCCGCAACAGCCGCAACAGCCGGTGTCTCCTGCCATCAACGATAAGAAGTCAGATTCAGGTGTGAATGTTCCGGCAGGGGGGATCGAGCAGGAACTGAAAATGAAACCGGAAGAAGAGATGGAACAGCAACTGCCACCCGGGATCAGTGAATCCGGTGAAGTGGTGGATATGGCCGCTTATGAGGCATGGCAACAGGAAAATCATCTGGACATCCAGCAGCAGATGCAGCGTCGTGAAGAGGTGAACATTAATGTGCACCGGGAGCGCGGGGAGGATGTTGAGCCGGGAGATGATTTCTGATGAACAGGTCAACTCCAGTCTTCAATTCTCAGGCCGCCCACACGTTCAAATTCCCGGGTGTTATTAGTCACAATAATCAGTCCCCGACTGCGGGCATGACCTGCGATCATTTGATCAAATGGCCCGACAGGGCGTCCCTGACGGGCAAGTTCTGCTCTTATCTGGCCGGTGTGTGTGGCAGCAGCAGCGTCGTAATCCAGAACGTCAATGCGGGAAACAAATCCCTCGATCACAGCGAGATTACGTTCAGGCATCTGGCTTTTTTCTGCACCATATATCAGCTCCATCAGAGTGACCGAACTGATGCACATTCTCCCCTGGTTCAGGTTAAAACGTTCCCTGACACTGGCGGGTTTGTTCTTTATCGTAAAAATGCAGATGTTGGTATCGAGCATAAACTTCAGCATCAGAATGACTCCCTTTCCTGCATACCAGGCTGTTCCCTGTTATCCATAAAATCAGCGCTGACACTGTTTCCGTCGAACCATTCGTCCCATGTCTCTCCGGCAGGCGTAATGATTCGGGTTCGTCCGACAGCAATCACTTCAACGCGTTTTACGTTTTCCGGCAATGCAACCGCTTTTGGCAGTCTGACCGCCTGGCTGCGGTTGCTGAGAAATACGGTGGTTTCCATTATTTGCCTCCTTATGTGGATATGTCTTGTGTATATCCATTGTGGGATTGATGCCGGGATATGTCAAAGGGATATACGTTTATGATGAGTATTGCGCAGGTCAGATCGGCCGGAAGTGCCGGGAACTATTATACCGACAAGGATAATTACTATGTGCTGGGCAGCATGGGAGAACGCTGGGCCGGCCAGGGGGCTGAACAACTGGGGCTGCAGGGCAGTGTCGATAAGGATGTCTTTACCCGCCTTCTGGAGGGCAGGTTGCCAGACGGGGCGGATTTAAGCCGCATGCAGGATGGCCGTAACAGGCATCGTCCCGGCTACGACCTGACCTTTTCCGCTCCCAAAAGTGTCTCCATGATGGCCATGCTCGGGGGGGACAAACGTCTTATTGAAGCACATAACCAGGCCGTGGATTTTGCTGTCCGTCAGGTGGAGGCGCTGGCCTCCACACGGGTGATGACGGACGGACAGTCAGAAACGGTGCTGACCGGTAATCTGGTGATGGCACTGTTTAACCACGACACCAGTCGCGGTCAGGAACCACAGTTACACACGCATGCGGTGGTGGCTAATGTCACGCAGCATAACGGCGAATGGAAGACACTGAGCAGTGACAAAGTGGGGAAAACGGGGTTCATTGAGAATGTGTACGCTAATCAGATTGCCTTTGGCAGGCTCTACCGGGAAAAACTGAAAGAGCAGGTTGAGGCGCTGGGCTATGAAACTGAAGTGGTCGGTAAGCACGGTATGTGGGAAATGCCGGGCGTACCGGTGGAGGCCTTTTCCGGACGCTCGCAGACTATCCGGGAGGCCGTCGGGGAGGACGCCTCGTTGAAATCCCGGGATGTGGCGGCACTGGATACGCGAAAATCCAAACAGCACGTCGATCCTGAAGTCAGAATGGCTGAATGGATGCAGACGCTGAGGGAAACCGGGTTCGACATCCGGGCGTATCGTGACGCGGAGGATCAACGGGCGGAGACCCGCACGCAGGCGCCCGGGCCTGCTTCACCGGACGGGCCGGATGTGCAGCAGGCGGTGACACAGGCGATTGCCGGATTAAGTGAACGCAAAGTGCAGTTTACGTACACGGACGTGCTGGCCAGAACGGTCGGCATACTGCCGCCGGAAAATGGTGTGATTGAACGGGCACGCGCCGGTATCGATGAGGCCATCAGCCGTGAGCAGCTTATCCCCCTCGATCGTGAGAAGGGGCTGTTCACGTCCGGGATTCATGTGCTCGATGAGCTGTCAGTCCGGGCACTCAGTCGTGACATCATGAAACAGAACCGGGTGACCGTACATCCGGAGAAAAGTGTCCCCCGGACGGCCGGTTACAGCGATGCGGTCAGTGTTCTGGCACAGGATCGCCCGTCGCTGGCTATTGTGTCCGGGCAGGGCGGTGCAGCCGGGCAGCGTGAGCGGGTGGCGGAGCTGGTCATGATGGCCCGGGAGCAGGGGCGGGAGGTGCAGATTATCGCCGCTGACCGTCGCTCGCAGATGAACCTGAAGCAGGATGAACGGCTGTCCGGTGAGCTGATAACCGGACGTCGTCAGCTGCAGGAGGGCATGGCCTTCACGCCGGGCAGTACTGTTATCGTTGACCAGGGCGAAAAACTCTCCCTGAAAGAGACGTTAACCCTGCTGGACGGTGCTGCACGTCATAACGTACAGGTCCTGATAACCGACAGCGGGCAGCGAACCGGTACAGGCAGTGCACTGATGGCCATGAAAGATGCCGGGGTGAACACATATCGCTGGCAGGGGGGAGAACAGCGGCCGGCCACCATCATCAGTGAACCGGACCGTAATGTCCGCTATGCCCGGCTGGCAGGAGATTTTGCGGCCAGCGTGAAAGCCGGAGAAGAGAGCGTGGCACAGGTCAGCGGGGGACGGGAACAGGCCATACTGACACAGGCCATTCGCAGTGAGCTGAAAACACAGGGCGTGCTCGGACACCCGGAGGTAACCATGACCGCCCTGTCACCGGTCTGGCTGGACAGCCGGAGCCGTTATCTGCGGGATATGTACCGTCCGGGGATGGTGATGGAGCAGTGGAACCCGGAGACACGCAGTCATGACCGCTATGTTATCGACCGGGTGACGGCGCAGAGTCACAGCCTGACCCTGCGGGATGCGCAGGGTGAAACGCAGGTGGTGCGTATTTCCTCCCTGGACAGCAGCTGGTCGCTGTTCCTGCCGGAAAAAATGCCGGTGGCAGACGGCGAGCGACTGAGGGTGACAGGGAAAATTCCCGGACTCCGCGTCTCCGGCGGTGACCGCCTGCAGGTGGCATCCGTCAGTGAAGATGCGATGACGGTTGTTGTGCCGGGGCGGGCTGAACCGGCCACCCTGCCTGTGGCTGATTCACCGTTCACGGCACTGAAGCTGGAGAACGGATGGGTGGAAACGCCCGGGCATTCCGTCAGCGACAGTGCGAAGGTTTTTGCCTCCGTCACACAGATGGCAATGGACAACGCCACCCTGAACGGTCTGGCCCGCAGCGGTCGTGATGTCCGGCTGTATTCCTCACTGGATGAAACCCGTACTGCGGAAAAACTTGCCCGCCATCCCTCCTTTACGGTGGTTTCTGAGCAGATAAAGGCGCGTGCCGGTGAGACATTGCTGGAAACCGCTATCAGTCTGCAGAAAGCCGGGCTTCACACGCCGGCACAGCAGGCCATTCATCTGGCCCTTCCTGTGCTGGAAAGTAAAAACCTGGCCTTCAGCATGGTGGATCTGCTGACAGAGGCGAAGTCGTTTGCTGCAGAAGGAACCAGTTTTACTGAACTGGGAGGGGAAATCGATGCGCAGATAAAACGGGGTGATTTACTGTATGTGGATGTGGCAAAAGACTATGGCACAGGCCTGCTGGTTTCCCGTGCGTCGTATGAGGCAGAAAAGAGCATTCTTCGCCATATTCTCGAAGGTAAGGAGGCGGTCACGCCGCTGATGGAGAGAGTACCTGGCGAACTCATGGAGAAACTGACATCAGGACAGCGCGCCGCCACCCGCATGATACTGGAAACGTCCGACCGCTTCACGGTGGTGCAGGGCTATGCAGGTGTGGGTAAGACCACACAGTTCCGGGCGGTGATGTCAGCCGTGAACATGCTGCCGGAGAGTGAGCGTCCCCGTGTCGTTGGGCTGGGTCCCACACACCGTGCGGTCGGGGAGATGCGCAGCGCCGGCGTGGATGCGCAGACATTGGCGTCCTTTCTGCATGACACGCAGCTGCAGCAGCGCAGCGGAGAAACGCCGGATTTCAGCAACACGCTGTTCCTGCTCGATGAGAGCTCAATGGTGGGCAATACCGACATGGCACGGGCATACGCCCTGATTGTGGCCGGTGGCGGTCGTGCCGTGGCCAGTGGTGACACGGACCAGCTGCAGGCCATCGCGCCCGGTCAGCCTTTCCGTCTCCAGCAGACGCGCAGTGCTGCCGATGTGGCCATCATGAAGGAGATTGTGCGTCAGACGCCGGAACTGCGGGAGGCGGTATACAACCTGATTAACCGGGATGTGGAAAGGGCACTATCCGGGCTTGAGAGTGTGAAACCGTCTCAGGTGCCACGTCTGGAGGGCGCATGGGCACCGGAGCACTCCGTGATGGAGTTCAGTCACAGCCAGGAAGCGAAACTGGCAGAAGCGCAGCAGAAGGCGATGCTGAAAGGCGAGGCTTTCCCGGATGTCCCCATGACACTGTATGAAGCCATTGTCCGCGACTATACCGGCAGAACACCGGAAGCACGGGAGCAGACGCTGATTGTCACGCACCTGAATGAGGACCGGCGCGTGCTGAACAGCATGATTCATGATGCACGGGAAAAGGCCGGTGAGCTGGGAAAAGAGCAGGTCATGGTGCCTGTCCTGAACATAGCGAATATACGCGACGGGGAGCTGCGTCGTCTCTCCACCTGGGAGACACATCGGGACGCACTTGCCCTGGTGGATAATGTGTATCACCGGATTGCCGGTATCAGCAGGGATGACGGGCTGATAACCCTGCAGGATGCTGAAGGTAACACGCGGCTGATTTCGCCCCGGGAGGCGGTGGCTGAAGGCGTCACACTGTACACCCCGGACACCATCCGGGTGGGAACCGGTGACCGGATGCGCTTCACGAAGAGTGACCGGGAGCGCGGTTATGTGGCCAACAGCGTCTGGACGGTGACAGCGGTTTCCGGTGACAGTGTCACGCTGTCGGACGGACAGCAGACCCGGGTGATTCGCCACGGTCAGGAGCGGGCAGAGCAACATATTGACCTGGCCTATGCCATCACCGCCCACGGTGCGCAGGGGGCAAGTGAAACCTTTGCCATCGCGCTTGAAGGTACGGGAGGCAGCCGGAAACAGATGGCCGGCTTTGAGTCAGCCTACGTGGCCCTGTCGCGTATGAAGCAGCATGTGCAGGTGTATACCGATAACCGTCAGGGCTGGACGGATGCCATTAACAATGCCGTACAGAAAGGAACTGCCCACGATGTGCTTGAGCCGAAATCGGACCGGGAGGTCATGAATGCAGAGCGGCTGTTCAGTACGGCGCGGGAGCTGCGGGACGTGGCGGCCGGCCGTGCCGTTCTCCGTCAGGCAGGGCTGGCCGGGGGAGACAGTCCTGCACGGTTTATTGCACCCGGGCGCAAATATCCGCAGCCGTATGTGGCACTGCCGGCTTTTGACCGTAACGGCAAGTCAGCTGGTATCTGGCTGAATCCGCTGACCACGGATGACGGAAACGGGCTGCGGGGCTTCAGTGGTGAAGGCCGGGTGAAAGGCAGTGGGGATGCGCAGTTCGTGGCCCTGCAGGGCAGCCGTAACGGAGAGAGCCTGCTGGCTGATAATATGCAGGATGGTGTCCGGATTGCCCGTGATAATCCTGACAGCGGTGTGGTGGTAAGAATCGCCGGTGAAGGTCGTCCGTGGAATCCCGGTACCATCACCGGTGGTCGCGTGTGGGGGGATATCCCGGACAACAGCGTTCAGCCGGGAGCCGGAAATGGCGAACCGGTCACGGCAGAGGTACTGGCACAGCGGCAAGCTGAAGAGGCCATCCGCCGTGAAACGGAACGCCGTGCGGATGAAATTGTCCGTAAAATGGCAGAGAACAAACCTGACCTGCCGGACGGCAAAACAGAGCAGGCTGTCAGGGATATTGCCGGGCTGGAGCGTGACCGGTCTGCCATATCTGAACGGGAAGCCGCGCTGCCGGAGAGTGTACTGCGTGAACCACAACGGGTGCGGGAAGCGGTCCGGGATGTTGCCCGGGAAAATCTGCTGCAGGAGCGACTGCAGCAGATGGAGCGGGATATGGTTCGTGACCTGCAGAAAGAGAAAACCCTGGGCGGAGACTGATACAGGAAGATAAACGCTGATGACAACGGATAACACGAACACAACACGTAATGATTCACTGGCTGCCCGGACCGATACCTGGTTGCAGTCGTTGCTGGTCTGGTCACCCGGACAGCGGGATATCATCAAAACGGTGGCACTGGTGCTGATGGTTCTGGACCATGCAAACCGCATTCTGCATCTGGACCAGTCGTGGATGTTTCTGGTCGGGCGTGGGGCCTTTCCGCTGTTTGCCCTGGTGTGGGGGCTGAATCTGTCCCGTCATACGCATATCCGGCAGGAGGCCATTAACCGGCTGTGGGGATGGGCGGTGATTGCCCAGTTCGCATATTATCTGGCCGGCTTTCCCTGGTATGAGGGGAATATCCTGTTTGCCTTTGCAGTTACGGCACAGGTGCTGATATGGTGTGAAACGCGCACCTGGTGGCGTTCCGCAGAGACCATGTTGCTTCTGGCAATGTGGTTGCCTTTCTCCGGCACCAGTTACGGCATTGCCGGGCTGCTGATGCTGGCAGTCAACCACAGGCTGTACCGGGCGGAAGACAGAATGGAACGTCTGGCGCTGGTCGCCTGCCTGCTGGCTGTTATTCCGGCGCTTAACCTTGCCACCAGTGATGCAGCGGCGGTGGCCGGCCTTGTGATGACGGTGCTGACCGTTGGTCTGGTGTCGTGTGCAGGAAAATCATTACCCCGTTTCTGGCCCGGGGATTTTTTCCCGACGTTCTATGCCTGTCATCTGGCTGTGCTGGGCGTTCTGGCGCTGTGACGGGTATGGTATCTTTGGCCGCAAGAGGATGATTCGTCAGAGGCAGAACACAGCATGACAGAGCAGAAGCGACCGGTACTGACACTGAAGCGGAAGACAGAGGGAACAGCGCCTGTCCGCAACCGGAAAACCATCATCAATGTCACCACGCCACCAAAATGGAAGGTGAAAAAGCAGAAGCTGGCGGAGAAAGCGGCTCGGGAGGCAGAGCTGGCGGCAAAAAAAGCGCAGGCCAGACAGGCGCTGTCCATTTATCTGAACCTGCCCACACTGGATGAAGCCGTGAACACCCTGAAGCCCTGGTGGCCGGGATTATTTGACGGTGACACCCCCCGGCTTCTGGCCTGCGGTATCCGGGACGTGTTACTGGAAGACGTGGCGCAGCGGAATATCCCGCTCTCGCATAAAAAACTGCGCAGGGCGCTGAAGGCCATCACCCGTTCAGAAAGCTATCTGTGTGCCATGAAAGCCGGTGCCTGCCGGTATGACACGGAAGGGTATGTGACGGAGCATATTTCTCAGGAGGAGGAAGCGTATGCGGCAGAGCGTCTGGATAAAATCCGCCGCCAGAACCAGATAAAGGCAGAACTTCAGGCCGTGCTTGATGAGAAGTAAAAAAAGCCTCCATCAGAGAGAGGAGGCAGGGAAATAAGGCTTAAAAGGAAATAACTTCCGTACCCGAAAGGAAGCCAATTCAGTAGATTATTTAACACCATAATACTGACGGGTTAAAGAGGAGTGATAAAGATGAATGGATTCAGAAACAGTTCACGGAACGGTCAGGTCCGGCGCTGGCAGCGTGCCGGAAGCCGGGCCGTTATTCTGGAGGTCAGTGGACGCTGGATGGAAGCGGCAGAAGGATGGCGACGGGCTGCCTGTGTTGCGCCCCGGACAGACTGGCAGCAGTTTGCCCGAAAAAGGGCTGAACACTGCTACCGGCGCTGCCGGGGAAGGGTGTAACGAAAAAGCAGCCTTCATTACTCCAGGAGTCAGAAGGCTGAAAGGAGTTTATGAGATTTGCTTTTTTAATATCCGGTCGGGCAATATGACCAGTCAGTTCTGAGTAGCACAGAGTTTTTTCCGTATTAAGTCGCGATTTTATATTTTGTGATTAATGTCACGAAATAACGTCTTATTCAATGTGCGCTGCAATATTCAGGATTGCCTGAAATACAGGTGTACAGGTGCCATTTATTTGTTATGGATAATAATATGAGGAAATATATTCTACTGGGATTATTTATTTTTTCATGGTCGGTATTGTCTGCAGATGTTCACGGGCAGATTTATGCACCAGACGGAATGAATGTTAATTAGTTTATGAATACAACAGGGGCTGATCAGCAATCACCGGAACATCGTAGCTGACGCGTTCGCAATGCTCAGTTGTCCCCCCCGGAAACGGGAAAAAGTAAGTTTTCCCCCGCTCCCGGCGTTTTTGTAACAAAAACAGGCAAATGGGGGTAATAGTCAGCAACAGGGAATGTGGTATTATCGCGGCGGGTGTCTGAGCCTTTCTGGTTCAGGCAAGACGCAGGTACCAGAAATGCGAAGACCCCACTCGTTAATCCATTAACTCGTGAGGTCTGCATGAAGTACCTTAACACTACTGATTGTAGCCTCTTCTTTGCAGAGAGGTCAAAGTTTATGACGAAATATGCCCTTATCGGGTTGCTCGCCGTGTGCGCCATGGTGTTGTGTTTTTCACTGATATTCAGGGAACGGTTATGTGAGCTGAATATTCACAGAGGAAATACAGTGGTGCAGGTAACTCTGGCCTACGAAGCACGGAAGTAAGCTGCCGGGCGGGGACGGAAGTCCCCGCTTTCCGGAAGTGTGAGGTATTTCAGGGGCAGACACCCTATATACCAGAAACAGCCGGTCCCGCCCGGGGCCGGCACCCTGGCTAAGGCATTTCCCGCTTTTCAGTCATTTCATTATCAAAATCACATTAAACGGTCGTAATCAGACATGATTTGTGCGCCAACACAGATCATCGTCACAACTTTCAAGTCGCTGATTTCAAAAAACTGTAGTATTCTCTGCGAAACGATCCCTGTTTGAGAATTGAGGAGGCGAGATGTCGCAGACAGAAAATGCAGTGACTTCCTCATCAGGCACCAAGCGTACATACCGGAAAGGTAACCCTGTTCCGGCCAGAGAGAGGCAAAGAGCTTCTCTGGCTCGCAGAAGCAACACTCATAAGGCTTTTCATGCGGTTATTCAGGCCCGGTTAAAAGACAGGCTGAGTGAACTGGCGGATGAGGAAGGTATTACTCAGGCGCAGATGCTTGAAAAACTGATTGAATCAGAGCTGAAACGCAGAGCGACTTCGTAAATATTCACATTCTTGCTTATCTCAGGAGTGAGTGGTAGATTGCTGATCGTTTAAGGAATTTTGTGGCTGGCCACGCCGTAAGGTGGCAGGGAACTGGTTCTGATGTGGATTTACAGGAGCCAGAAAAGCAAAAACCCCGATAATCTTCATCTAGTTTGGCGACGAGGAGAAGATTACCGGGATCCACTTAAACCGTATAGCCAACAATTCAGCTATGCGGGGAGTATAGTTATATGCCCGGAAAAGTTCAAGACTTCTTTCTGTGCTCACTCCTTCTGTGCATTGTAAGTGCAGGATGGTGTGGCTAATCATGAAACACATTCAGTAATAGCGGGTGGGATTGAACCAGATCTTCACATTGATTCCAGCAAGTATCCTCACCCGTTTTGCAGCCTTCTCCAGAAAAGGGCTCATTTTGACTCCTTCAAGCATCTGATCTTCATCAGAGGTTTGCTTGCAATAGAGCATGGCAAACGTAAAAATAAAATCAGCGCGTCGATGGTTAGTTTTTATGTTTCCCTCGTACAAGTAATGTGCGCACACTACATCCCTGATACGAACAAAGTTAACTTATCTGTTAAAGAGCTTTCAGTTTGTAGTGGAGGTTCATACACTCGTGTTTGGAGAACCCTCAAAACTCTTGATAATGATCTTCATCTCATCGCTTTTGATGGAGGAACCATCTGGTTCAGACCAGATATGTTCGAAACTTTACGTGTCGGCCCAGACGAGCTAGTTGCCGCCCGTAGGAGGGGGAATAGTGTTGGAGGGGGACATGGCTGATCTCCTTCAAAAATACTATTCACAGGTTAAAAACCCGAATCCGGTGTTCACACCCCGTGAAGGTGCCGGAACGCTGAAGTTCTGCGAAAAACTGATGGAAAAGGCGGTGGGCTTCACCTCCCGTTTTGATTTCGCCATTCATGTGGCACATGCCCGTTCGAAGGGACTGCGTCGGCGCATGCCACCGGTACTGCGTCGCCGGGCTATTGATGCGCTGCTGCAGGGGCTGTGTTTTCACTATGACCCGCTGGCCAACCGTGTCCAGTGCTCCATCACTACGCTGGCCATTGAGTGCGGACTGGCGACGGAGTCTGCTGCCGGAAAACTCTCCATCACCCGGGCCACCCGAGCCTTGACGTTCCTTGCAGAGCTGGGACTGATTATCTACCAGACGGAATATGATCCGCTTATCGGGTGCTACATTCCGACCGATATCACGTTCACACCGGCGCTATTTGCCGCCCTTGATGTGTCTGAGGATGCAGTAGTTGCTGCGCGCCGCAGTCGTGTTGAATGGGAAAACAGACAGCGCAAAAAGCAGGGACTGGATACCCTGGGTATGGATGAACTGATAGCGAAAGCCTGGCGTTTTGTGCGTGAGCGTTTCCGCAGTTACCAGACAGAGCTTAAGTCCCGTGGAATAAAGCGTGCCCGTGCGCGTCGTGATGCGAACAGGGAACGTCAGGATATCGTCACCCTGGTGAAACGGCAGCTGACGCGTGAAATCTCGGAAGGGCGCTTCACTGCCAATCGTGAGGCGGTAAAACGCGAAGTGGAGCGTCGTGTGAAAGAGCGCATGATTCTGTCACGTAACCGTAATTATAGCCGGCTGGCCACAGCTTCCCCCTGAAAGTGACCTCCTCTGAATAATCCGGCCCGCACCGGAGGCATCTGCACGCCTGAAGCCTGTCGGCGAACAAAAAAACAGCACCGCATACAAAAAACAACCTCATCATCCACCTTCAGGTGCATCCGGTCCCTCCTGTTTTTGATACAAAACACGCCTCACAGACGAGGAATTTTGCTTATCCACATTTAACTGCAAGGGACTTCCCCATAAGGTTACAACCGTTCATGTCATAAAGCGCCATCCGCCAGCCTTACAGGGTGCAATGTATCTTTTAAACACCTGTTTATATCTCCTTTAAACTACTTAACTACATTCATTTAAAAAGAAAACCTATTCACTGCCTGTCCTGTGGACAGACAGATATGCACCTCCCACCGCAAGCGGCGGGCCCCGACCGGAGCCACTTTAGTTACAACACTAAGATACAACCACCAGAAAAACCCCGGTCCCGCGCAGAACTGAAACCACAAAGCCCCCCTCATAACTGAAAAGCGGCCCCGCCCCGGCCCAAAGGGCCGGAACAGAGTCGCTTTTAATTATGAATGTTGTAACTAGAAATCTTCGCTGCTGTCAGTCTTCTGGCTGGAAGATTTGAAGTACACGCTCGTAAGCGGCCCTGACGGCCCGCTAACGCGGAGATACGCCCCGACTTCGGGTAAACCCTCGTCGGGACCACTCCGACCGCGCACAAAAACTCTATCATGGCTGAAAGCGGGTATGGCCTGGCAGGGCGGGGGGTGGGTAAGGTGAAACCTGTCAATCCGTACCGGCTTACGCCGGGCTTCGGCGGTTTTACTCCTGTGCCATATGCAACAACGAAGTGCCGCCTTCCATGCAGCTGACGCTGCATATACTGGTGACGATCACCAAACTGCCCCTATTCTGAAAAGTCAACTAGTCGGTTGTTTTGTTATGCGCGCCATTCTCTACTCAGTGCTTTCTTCTGACAGCATGTTGATTTAATGTAAATATCCCAGCCTTCTCCGGAGAATCGCAATGGAACTTCGCCAGCTACGTTATTTTGTCCGTATTGTGGAAACCGGTAGTATGGGCATCGCGGCGCTTGATCTCGGCATTGGTGTCTCAGCACTCAGTCAACAGATGACGAGGCTGGAGAATGAACTCTCCATTCGTCTGTTGCAACGAACCTCGCGCGGCGTCACGCCCACTAACGCCGGTCTGGCTTTTTACTCGCAGGCACAATTGGCGCTACGCCACGCCGATGATGCGATCTTGGCCTCTCGCGAGGCGCGTCTCTCTGGACACGTCAGCGTCGGCATGGCCCCCAGCACCGCCTCCATCCTGGGAATACCGTTTATTCATGCCATGCGGGAACATTACGCCGACGTTCGCCTGCATGTGGTGGAAAGCCTGTCGGGTAATCTGGAACGGATGATCAACACGCGCCAGATTGATCTGGCGGTCGTGTTTCAAAAAGAGAAAATCCTGCGCTGGAACGCCAGACCGGTTCTTGAGGAGCGCCTGTTTCTGATTGGCACACACGAGCTGCTGGCGGATATTCCGGATGACACCATAACGCCTGCTCAACTGGCGAATATTCCCCTGATCATGCCAAGCCAGGGACACGGCCTGCGTGGCAGACTGGAAGCCATCTGTCAGGAACACGGACTGAAGGTCGATATTGCCACGGAAATTGACGGCCTGACGTTACTGATGCGCGCCGTTGGCAGCGGACTCGGCGCCACGCTGCAACCCGGTGCAGCCATTTCTCATCTTGAGAGGGAAGCGCTAAGAGTGATCGGCGTCCATAATCCTGTCCTCAGCCGCCCCAATTTTCTGGTCAGTCTGTCGGACGATGAACTCACCCCTGCCGGTCTTGCAGTCCGCGTAATACTCACAAAAGTCATGCGTGAACTCGTTAAAACCGGTCATTGGCCGGGCGCAACCCTTTACGCTCCCTAAACCCATCTTTAGCTATTCGTTATAGCGCCCATACAATCATACGTATACATTTCAATTACAAATTTAACAAATAGTTAAATGGTAATGGAGTAGACGATGGTTGATGTACTGGTGATTGGCGGTGGTAATGCCGCGTTATGTGCCGCCTTAACCGCCCGTGAGGCAGGAGCTTCCGTGCTGTTGTTAGAGGCTGCGCCCCGGGAATGGCGCGGCGGGAATTCCCAACACACGCGCAATTTACGCTGTATGCACGATGCGCCACAGGATGTGCTGGTCGAGAGTTATCCCGAAGAGGAGTTCTGGCAGGATCTCTGGCGTGTCACCGAAGGCAATACCAATGAAGCGTTGGCGCGACTGGTGATCCGGACCTCTTCCCAGTGTCGCGACTGGATGCGTCATCACGGCGTTAATTTTCAGCCTCCGCTCTCTGGCGCGCTGCACGTGGCGCGTACCAATGCCTTCTTCATGGGCGGCGGTAAAGCCCTCGTGAACGCCTATTACCGCAGCGCAGAAAAGCTGGGGGTACAGATTCGCTACAACACTCCGGTACAGGCACTTGAATTGCACAACGGCGAATTCATCGCAGCCCTGGCAGGCCACGAGCGCATTGAGGCGAAAGCCTGCGTACTCGCCGCCGGTGGATTTGAATCCAACCGCGAATGGCTGCGCGACGCCTGGGGAGAGAACGCTCGTGGCGAATGGCCAGCCGATAACTTCCTCATTCGCGGCACCCGCTTTAATCAGGGCGTCTTGCTCAAGTTTATGATCGATGCCGGTGCTGACATTATCGGCGATCCGTCTCAGTCCCACTGTGTGGCGATTGATGCCCGGGCTCCGTTGTACGACGGCGGCATTTGTACCCGCGTGGATTGCGTCTCACTTGGTGTGGTAGTCAACCGGGACGCGGAGCGCTTTTACGATGAAGGGGAAGATTTCTGGCCGAAACGCTATGCCATCTGGGGGCGTCTGGTTGCCCAACAGCCGGGGCAGATTGGCTACTCCATTATCGACAGTAAAGCGATCGGTCACTTTATGCCGCCGGTTTTCCCCGGCGCACAGGCCAATACGCTGAGTGAACTGGCCCGCCAGTTGGGGCTGGATCCCGAACGCTTTACCCATACCGTGGAGCACTACAATCAGGCCTGTCAGCCGGGTCAGTTTGATCACACGAAGCTGGATAACTGCGCGACGCAGGGCCTGACGCCACCGAAAACGCACTGGGCGCGGCCTATTAATACGCCCCCTTACTACGGTTATGCCCTGCGACCGGGGATCACCTTTACCTACCTGGGACTGAAAGTGAATGAACACGCTGCGGTTCACTTCGCAGGCACCCCCAGCCGTAACCTGTTCGTTGCCGGTGAGATGATGGCTGGCAACGTACTGGGCAAGGGCTATACCGCCGGTGTCGGCATGTCCATCGGCACCACGTTTGGTCGCATCGCAGGTAAAGAAGCGGCGCAGGCAGCACGTAAGGAGGCGCATCATGAAGCAGCTTGAAAAACTGATCATCGAGGCCAAAATTCTCACCGAGCCAGAAGCTGAAGTCGAGCGGGTGATGCAGGTGTGTAATGCCTGTCGCTATTGCGAAGGGTTTTGCGCCGTGTTCCCGGCGATGACTCAGCGACTGGAATTTGGCAAAGCCGACATTAACTATCTGGCAAACCTGTGCCATAACTGCGGCGCCTGCCTGCACGCCTGCCAGTATGCTCCACCCCATGAGTTTGCGATCAACGTGCCGAAAGCAATGGCGGAAGTGCGTCTAGAAACGTATCAACACTACGCGCAACCGGCGGCCTTCGGGGCGCTGTATCGCCAGGCTGGCGTCACCGTGACGCTGGCACTGGTCTTTAGTCTGATCCTCTTTTTACTCCTCGCGATGGGGATGAAGGGATCGCTACTCCATCCGCCGCTGGCCGGTGATTTCTACCAAATCTTCCCGCACAACCTGCTGGCATGGATGTTTGGATCGGTTTTCATGCTGGCGATCGGTTTACTAATGGCAGGGGTGATCCGCTTCTGGCGCGAGATCTCTCCCGTCGGGCCGCGTCCGGCGGAAATTGCCGAAGCGTCGCACAACGCGCTGACGCTGAAATACCTCGACGGCGGTCATGGCAAAGGCTGCAACGAGGCGGACGATGCTTTCACATTGATGCGTCGTCGTTTCCACCATTTCACCTTCTACGGCTTTATGCTCTGTTTCGCCGCGACCGTGGTGGCGACAGGTTACCACTACTTCGCCGGTTGGGAAGCCCCCTACCCGTTCTTCAGCGTGCCGGTCATGCTTGGCACGCTCGGAGGAATCGGTTTAATTGTCGGCCCGGCAGGCCTGCTGTGGTTAAACCTTAAGCGCTCGCCACTGCATGGCGACGCGCGACAGAAACCGATGGATCGCGGTTTTATTTTACTGCTGCTCCTGACCAGCCTGACCGGTATAGGTTTGCTGGCGGGAAGAGACACCTCATGGATGGGGATCCTGCTTGCCATCCATCTTGGCGTGGTCATGGCGCTTTTTTTGACCATTCCATACGGAAAATTTGCCCACGGATTTTACCGCTGCGCGTCTTTACTCAAATGGGCGATTGAGAAGCGACGTGGAAAACAGGCGGGGGGCGTAGGCGACTAACCCGCAAACTCTTACCTCTATACATAATTCTGATAAGACAGTGGAGCAACTTCAATGACTCAACAACCATCGCGTGCTGGCACGTTCGGCGCAATACTGCGTGTGACCAGCGGTAATTTTCTCGAACAGTTCGATTTTTTCCTGTTTGGTTTTTACGCCACTTATATCGCAAAGACGTTTTTTCCTGCCGAAAGTGAGTTTGCCGCATTAATGCTTACTTTTGCCGTTTTTGGCTCCGGATTTTTAATGCGCCCTATCGGGGCCGTGGTGTTAGGCGCATATATCGACAGGATCGGCCGACGGAAAGGGCTGATGGTCACCCTAGCGATTATGGGCTGCGGCACGCTGCTCATCGCCCTCGTGCCGGGTTATCAGACTATCGGCCTGCTGGCTCCCGTGCTGGTCCTGGTGGGGCGTCTGCTACAGGGATTTTCTGCTGGCGTCGAACTGGGCGGCGTCTCTGTTTATCTTTCTGAGATCGCTACACCAGGCAATAAAGGCTTTTACACCAGTTGGCAATCGGCCAGCCAGCAGGTGGCGATTGTCGTCGCCGCGCTGATCGGCTACGGTCTGAATGTCACGCTGGGACACGATGAAATCTCCGAATGGGGTTGGCGAATCCCGTTCTTCATTGGCTGCATGATTATTCCGCTGATTTTTGTTCTTCGACGTTCGCTACAGGAAACTGAAGCCTTTTTACAACGTAAACACCGTCCGGACACCCGGGAAATTTTTACCACCATTGCTAAAAACTGGCGCATCATCACCGCGGGTACCCTGCTGGTAGCGATGACGACCACGACCTTTTATTTTATTACTGTCTATACCCCCACTTACGGGAGAACGGTGTTGAACCTGAGCGCACGTGACAGCCTGGTAGTCACCATGCTGGTAGGGATTTCTAACTTCATCTGGCTGCCGATTGGCGGCGCTATCTCTGATCGGATCGGGCGACGCCCGGTGCTGATGGGCATCACCTTGCTCGCCCTCGTCACCACCTGGCCGGTGATGAACTGGCTTACCGCTGCCCCTGACTTCACCCGCATGACGCTGGTGCTGCTCTGGTTCTCGTTCTTTTTTGGCATGTATAACGGTGCGATGGTGGCGGCCCTGACCGAAGTGATGCCGGTTTATGTCCGAACCGTGGGTTTTTCGCTGGCCTTTAGTCTTGCGACAGCGATTTTCGGCGGCCTGACGCCTGCTATCTCCACCGCATTGGTCCAGTTGACCGGCGATAAGAGTTCTCCGGGGTGGTGGCTCATGTGCGCGGCGCTGTGCGGACTCGCCGCAACGGCAATGCTGTTTGTTCGTCTCAGCTGTGGCTATCAGACAGCAGAGAATAAGCTCTGAAACGCAAACAGGCAGGTAAGCTGCTCGTCAGAACCGTATTGAGCTTTACTGAGTTGTCAGATCAATTTTCCAGGGCAACAGATAGCGTACCCGGTTAGATCTGAATTAAGGGCCGCGTTTGCGGCCCCTTGTTTTTATGCCCGAAGTCCCCGTGGTAAAAAACGCCCCCCGCGCCTGTGTGGCACAAATAGCTCAAGAGAATAACATGCTCTTCAACTGATGCCATCAATACCGGAAAGGGGATTCGTGTCAATTGCCTCAACTGTATCACTGATACGATTGCCACGTACTCCGTTTTCAACGGAGTGAAAAATTATGGAACACGGTATACATAGAAAGAGCCATTGAGTCCCTGAAACGAAAAAAGCTCCCGATTAATGACCAACTGCACTCACCTTTCGCCGTTGGGCTGGGAGCATATCAATCTTAATGGGGATGATGTCTGGCGTAATAATCTTAAGCTGGGTACAGGGAAGTACCGGCCATTACGCAGTGTCGATATCGAATCGTACAAACAACAGCCTTAGCGTGGGATATTTAATGAGATGGTCACTCCCTCCTTCCCGGTACTATGCTGAGGACAGGCTTTCATTCGGAGAACTATCATGGAAAACATTGCGCTCATTGGTATCGATCTGGGTAAAAACTCTTTCCATATTCATTGCCAGGATCGTCGCGGGAAGGCTGTTTACCGTAAAAAATTTACCCGGCCAAAGTTGATCGAATTTTTGGCGACATGCCCCGCTACAACCATCGCAATGGAAGCCTGTGGCGGTTCTCACTTTATGGCACGCAAGTTGGAAGAGTTGGGGCATTCCCCAAAGCTGATATCACCACAATTTGTCCGCCCGTTCGTTAAAAGCAATAAAAACGACTTTGTCGACGCCGAAGCTATTTGTGAAGCTGCATCGCGTCCGTCTATGCGTTTTGTGCAGCCCAGAACGGAATCTCAGCAGGCAATGCGGGCTCTGCATCGTGTCCGTGAATCCCTGGTTCAGGATAAGGTAAAAACAACCAATCAAATGCATGCTTTTCTGCTGGAATTTGGCATTAGCGTTCCCCGAGGAGCTGCCGTTATTAGCCGACTGAGTACCATTCTTGAGGACAATAGTTTGCCTCTTTACCTCAGCCAGTTATTGCTGAAATTACAACAGCATTATCACTATCTTGTTGAGCAGATTAAAGATTTGGAATCCCAGTTGAAACGAAAGTTGGACGAAGATGAGGTTGGACAGCGCTTGCTGAGCATTCCCTGCGTCGGAACACTGACAGCGAGTACTATTTCAACTGAGATTGGCGACGGGAAGCAGTACGCCAGCAGCCGTGACTTTGCGGCGGCAACAGGGCTTGTACCTCGGCAGTACAGCACGGGAGGTAGGACGACATTGCTGGGAATTAGTAAGCGAGGTAATAAAAAGATCCGAACTTTGTTGGTTCAATGTGCCAGGGTATTCATACAAAAACTGGAACACCAGTCTGGAAAATTGGCCGATTGGGTCAGGGATTTACTGTGCCGGAAAAGCAACTTTGTCGTCACTTGTGCTCTGGCAAACAAGCTGGCCAGAATAGCCTGGGCCCTAACGGCACGACAGCAAACTTATGTAGCATAACGGCAGAAATACACCGGTTTAAAGAATTACTGATCTGGTTTTGCGAATACTGATATTGATGATACTAACGGCCCACCGGCCTGTTGAGGAACCTGTAAAACGGAAAGGCTCATTGAAGCCGTATATTTTCTGGAGGTTCATCAGGCGCGGAACTCATCAAGGCGCGGGAATAAAATCCCATTCAGACGCCGGATAGATTCAAGCAAGCCAACTTGTCGTCAAAATCGGTGTTGCAAAAACGGGAGTGACCATAGATTCCGTTTTCCAAGTGGACCCCTTTCAGGATATTTATCATCAGGAGTAATATACACTTGGGTTGTGGCCACATAGCCGTCACTAAAGGTGGCCTCAATGTAAGTGGCCTGCCATCCGTCGCTGGGAGACGTCAGCGGAATGCTGAGTGTATGATTGTCGCCGGTCAGGCTGACGGGAACTGAGTTGTATTTAATATCGCAGGCATAACGAAAATCCCTTGCGGCCGGGTTTATGGCTGTCCACTGTAAAACGGTTGCCGGCTTCTCTAAGAAGATTACCGCCAGCTCTTTGCTTATAATAAAAATGACTGTTGTCAAGCACATAGAAATCATCTCCGCTGGCATTAATAATATATTTATCAATTTTCAGGTGCTCCCCCATATCGGTATTCAGATAAGTCAGAGGATCTTCAAGCGTCATCAGACTTGCAAATTCATCCGTACCAATCTGCTGGTCAATGCCCTGTTTATAATAGGGATAAAAAGCTACCGGCCAGTTTTTTCCATATGACTGATATATGTGTTCAAGAGACTTTTTAGTATCCAGCAGGTCCATAACGAAAGGAACAACAGCATCGACGTCCGGATCAGACAGCGCAGTCAGCCACGCGGCCCAGCCACGTTTGGAGGCACCGGCGACAATAAATTTAGTTATTTTCTGCTGTGCCAGTTCTTTCTTCGCCAGCCTGAACGCCTGCGATACCGACGCTGCCATAGGGACATGAAGGGACGCGTTCTGGTATTTCTGAGTATCACCAATAAACAGTTTCCAGGAATATGCCACACTGTCATCTTCAGCCAGTGGTGTTGTTACTCCCTGATAACTCAGTACCTGATTAGGGACATTACTGACTAGATCACCACAGTTTGTGTGGCAACCGCAATACGTGTAAGTTTTTCCTCACTGAAGTTTGTTGGAGCCACAGTGATCTTACCCAGCAATAGTGGACACGCGGCTAAGTGAGTAAACTCTCAGTCAGAGGTGACTCACATGACAAAAACAGTATCAACCAGTAAAAAACCCCGTAAACAGCATTCGCCTGAATTTCGCAGTGAAGCCCTGAAGCTTGCTGAACGCATCGGTGTTACTGCCGCAGCCCGTGAACTCAGCCTGTATGAATCACAGCTCTACAACTGGCGCAGTAAACAGCAAAATCAGCAGACGTCTTCTGAACGTGAACTGGAGATGTCTACCGAGATTGCACGTCTCAAACGCCAGCTGGCAGAACGGGATGAAGAGCTGGCTATCCTCCAAAAGGCCGCGACATACTTCGCGAAGCGCCTGAAATGAAGTATGTCTTTATTGAAAAACATCAGGCTGAGTTCAGCATCAAAGCAATGTGCCGCGTTCTCCGGGTGGCCCGCAGCGGCTGGTATACGTGGTGTCAGCGGCGGACAAGGATAAGCACGCGTCAGCAGTTCCGCCAACACTGCGACAGCGTTGTCCTCGCGGCTTTTACCCGGTCAAAACAGCGTTACGGTGCCCCACGCCTGACGGATGAACTGCGTGCTCAGGGTTACCCCTTTAACGTAAAAACCGTGGCGGCAAGCCTGCGCCGTCAGGGACTGAGGGCAAAGGCCTCCCGGAAGTTCAGCCCGGTCAGCTACCGCGCACACAACCTGCCTGTGTCAGAAAATCTGTTGGAGCAGGATTTTTACGCCAGTGGCCCTGACCAGAAGTGGGCGGGAACATCACTTACTTACGTACAGATGAAGGCTGGCTGTATCTGGCAGTGTCATTGACCTGTGGTCACGTGCCGTTATTGGCTGGTCAATGTCGCCACGCATGACGGTGCAACTGGTCTGCGATGCCCTGCAGATGGCGCAGTGGCGGCGTAAGAGGCCCCGGAACGTTATCGTTCACACGGACCGTGGAGGCCAGTACTGTTCAGCAGATTATCAGGCGCAACTGAAGCGGCATAATCTGCGTGGAAGTATGAGCGCAAAAGGTTGCTGCTACGATAATGCCTGCGTGGAAAGCTTCTTTCATTCGCTGAAAGTGGAATGTATCCATGGAGAACACTTTATCAGCCGGGAAATAATGCGGGCAACGGTGTTTAATTATATCGAATGTGATTACAATCGGTGGCGGCGGCACAGTTGGTGTGGCGGCCTCAGTCCGGAACAATTTGAAAACCAGAACCTCGCTTAGGCCTGTGTCCATATTACGTGGGTAGGATCAATTGACAACCATCATGGTCTTTAGCCTATTACTGCATATTACCTTCCGGCCTTATCCCGCAAACGAGTCATAGCCTGCCGTAAGGAGCCAAATTCTCTGACAAGTGCGCTAATGCGTGCTCCAGCGTTAAAACGTTCCAATACCAACAATTGCTATTCTTCATTGAGTGACGAAGGGCTACCGAAGCGTTTTCCAGATTCCTGGAAAACGAGCGGTTCTGGATACTTTCAGGCTACCAGTGCCAGCTGTTGATCCATATCCGGCTCGATACGAACCATACGGCTCACCATTAATTTTAGGAATTTACACATTACATTTAACATTAATAACATATATAAATGGTAAATTCCATAAATATGGGATGACTTGAAGTAAGCCTTATTTTTCCCCTCCTTTGTATTCAAAGGAGGATTTTTTTATTCATCTCCCACACGATCTAAATGAGTTATAACCCATTCTGTTATTAATATATTAAATATTTTACTGATAAACATTAATGTTGTTGGATTCATCAGAACCACCCTTATATAGTGGGTGGTTCTGATTGTTAGACTTGATTTAATGAAGTTAACAGCTTACGTACAAATGCATCCTCTGGTAGCGGTGATGATAATGCTATACCTTTTAAATATTTAATGCCTCTTTCAATCATGTATCCAGCCTGCTTCTTTGTTTCTATGCCATCAGCAATAACATCAATGTTAAGTTGTTTTGATAAGTCGATAATAGTAGTTGCTATTATATCAGTTAGACTATTACACCCTATATCATGAAACATTGTCCTATTTAAACTTACATAGGAGAAAGGTATATTTTGCAAGTGTGAGAGTTCTGCATACCCCATACCGAAATCATTAAGCGATAAATATACATTATTATTTCTAATACGTCTTAAAGAAGACTGAAACCTTCTTATGATGTAAAGTTCCTCTTTAGTTGAAAACTGTAAAACAAGCTTTATCCGTTCCTGCCCGAAAATTTTAATAAAATTTAAACACTCCCTTTCGATATCACAGGTAAGAATATCTTCAGGATTGATATTTATGATAATAAAAAAACCATGAGGAAGATGCTGTTGAATTGGTGAAAATAGTTTGTTGATATGTCTAAACAAATAAGATATTTTATTATCATTTGGCTTATAATTAATCTGCTCAGACTCTACTGCAGAAGCAGTACTATCTGTATTTTTTAGTGCAATAGTAACATCGCACCCAGAAATATTCCCGTATTCTGCATTATAGATTGGTTGATAATATATATTGTAACGCAACATAAACTCCCCTTCAGATAAAGCCTCAGGTAAAAAAGAATTATTCAATTTATTACAGGTTATATTTTTAGCTTGTATGCTAACTTTAAACATGAAAAAAACATCTCTCCATAAAGTTAGATCGCTTTTCACTCCAAGTTTTTTATATAATTTTATTTTTTGGCACGAAACTGTCTTGATGCTTCTATTTCTTTTTTGGGAAATCTCATTCACTGAATATCCTTGAAGTAATTGATATAATAGAGACACCTCTATTTCAGATAGTAAATAAGGAATTTCAATGCTTACGATGGAATCATGACAAATTAGGTTTATATTTATTTTTGTAATATTCATAGAACATCTCATGAAATATATCTACGGTAATCATCCTTGATAAGATGAACAAGTGAAATACATTCCTATCAATAACTGCATTACAATTACATATGTATTATATTTATCACATCACTATTGTTGGAATTTATTCTTGAGATACTGAAAACTTTCAAACTTGACTCTTGAGCAGAGAACGTCCTTTTTAACATTTAACCCCCTTACAAATAATTCAATTGAATCTTTATTCATAAACTGTCTGTTTTTATCAAGGAAACGATATCCCTCCGCAATTTTATGATAGTCATCTATATAATCGCTATATTTTTTGGGATCTTCCTCACTTAAAAAAACCAATGCCTCAATACACCCACTACTTATATTTCTTGTTAGTTCCGTTTGCTCTCGTTCATATTTTTTAATACTGTCAGAACCATAAATTATTGCGAACATGTCTTCAGGTAGTTCTTCTTTCTTTGAGTTATTACTTGTACACCCTGTTATGTATATACTTAAAATAATAAAGGTTAAATACCGAAATGCCATCATCATATTTTTCACCAATTGTTATTGCGTTAAATATAGTTAACTATATATATAAGAATAAATGTTTGTTTCTCTATAGTAATTATTCGCCTCAATTAAATTTGACATTACAAAATAAAACGCAATAGCCATAACAATAAATATAATGACATTCCCAAGTTTCATATTCTTAATTTTCTCTTGTTTTCACCAATTCAGATACATTGTTTTGTACCTCATCAGTCACCTTGTTTACAATTCCTGTAATACATCCCCCGTTGCGAATTTCCAGTGATCGATAGCTCACATCTCCTTGTAGAAAACCATTTTCATACACATCTAATATGGAGCAACAACATTCACCATGCAGCTCTCCATTTAAAATCAATTTTTCACATACAACACTTCCATTAACTACCCCACCTTTGTCAATAAAGACCACACCATTGTCAGTATTTATATTGCCATTAACTTTACCGTGAATTATTATTTTTTCACCGGAACTAATGTCGCCAACAAAAAATGTACTTTCTGAAATAATGGTTGTGGTCGATGTATTTTCCTTTATTTTTCCTCTAGAAAACATATTCTCTCCAATAAAATATAAAGTGTATAAAATAATTATCAAAAATATAAGAATAATGTATAAGAGTGACGAATAATATCCAGCCCCCCATAACACAATCAATAAAAACCAACAAAGTGATGCGATCCAAAATAACATAAATTGATAATGAGGGCCGTAAGCCCTCATTCCTGTTTATAAGTCCATAACTTTTTTCATTTTTCCATAAATACCTACAAATGATGCATTATCGACTCGTACACATACCATATCCAGTTTAGAATCAAGGACACTTGCCATCAATTCCTTAGAATCTTTATTCATTAGATCAAAATTTCTTTTATAGAAATAGTATGCATCATTTATTTCATCAAATTGGTTTCTATATGCACTAAATTTATCCTCGTTTAATTTTTGCAGTAGAGAAAAGCTTCTTGAGCATTGTGATTGTACCTGTATTTTATCTTGTGAACGAGGTATTATTTTTAGTTGAGTATTAACATATGTAGCGTTTGCATCCCTGGAAGCAAACCGATTGGATGAACACCCTGACAACATTAATACAACGCAGGAAAAAACAGACAGGAATAAGACGCGCCCATTAAACATAATATCTCCTTTGATTTGTCAAAAGAATGTGATACTCTTCAGCAAACGATGCTATAATATTATCTTTAATATATTTATATAAAGAATCACTATATGGAAGAATAAAATAAGTTGCCAGCCCTCCAAGATAATTGACTAATGTTCTCGCATTAATATTAAGGAAACTTACTATTTCAGAAAAAGAGAAACCTTTTTTTATACAAGCAATAATTACTTGCTTTTTTCCTGTAAAAACAGAAATGTGGTAGAGGCCACATAGATATAAAAAACATATAAGTACATTACTATTGCAATAACGAAGTTTCTTTAAATATTTACTCCAGTTTCGTATGCTATCGTTTGTATCCAGAAAAAATATGTTCCTTGGTTTTTCTTTACTATGTATAAACCTATCAGAACAAATAAATATTATGTTTGCTTTTCTCCTTTCCTTGAACAACTGTATTAAACGGTAGGCAACATCCTCTATTCTCAAAAATCTTAGATCATAGATCTTAATGCTATTGCAGTGACATCTGTCATCAAAATACTTTTCTCGTAGTAGTTGTTCTATTGCGATCTTTGTGTATGTGCAATCAGTATTTATATAATACATTTTGTAATTATTTTGTTTGGTTGTCTTGATGCTCCGAAATTTTAATGAGATAACTTGATATGTTATCTATTAAGATATTTATACGTCTGCAACCATCGATTTCTACAATACTTACCCTGCTATCCTCTCCTGTCCTTTTTAAAATAACAGATTTTATCTCTTCTATCATCAGGTCTATTTTTTCATTATCTGTCATATCATCTTCTTAAAAGAAGCCCTCTTTTGGAGGGCAGGCACAATGTCAGAGTTTATTTTGTTTATTTATAATATAGTTTTTCCCCTTACTCATAAGCATTATTATAGAGGATGATGGAATAACGGATTTCATCTTGCTATTTTGAATTAAATTTTGAAAAAATATAATATATGTAATCCCTTATGCTATATTGAAAATGAAAGGATATGGACTTTATCATGCAATATTCTCATTATATTGATGCTAAGAAAAATCTCCAATTGACATTTTTTTGTATTTTAAACATGAATATTCTTAAAGAAAATGTGATATTTTCAATAAAGCATAAATTGTTAAATAGATGATTAACACTTTGAAAACTATAGATTTTGCTAATGTTTTTGTTTGTGATTATTCCTATGGTTACAGTCTTTTGTTTTGTAAATATATATAAAACAAATAGTTAATAATGGCTGAAGGTTAATTGAACAGATACATAATGTAAAGAAAGAGGAAATGTAGAACATCAAACGAATTTAATTTAACATAAGATAGATTATGCGCCCAATGATTAAATAGAATAAATTCTATTAGAATTACATGGAAAAGGGAGTCTCTCTACAGCTCATCACAGCAATCTCTTCTTTCAATGGATGAGAGCATGACAGCATACGGAAGGACGTTTTCTCAATAAACGATGTTACTCGACTCAGTTTCTTTCAGGTTGGTATCGACCACTGTTTTACTATTCATCTCGCAGCCAAGCAACTGGAGATTGTTAACAGACATTGCCACCGTTTCCTTAAACGTTACTGAGAACACGGATCGCTTTCTGTGGCTAATCCCACTTAGGTAACTGACAAGCTCTGTTTGTTAGTGTACCGTCACGATCGCGCGGTGTACGCAGTTCCTGAGGAACATTGCCCGTGATAACGGGCCTTGTGGAATAAGCGCTATGGGAGTTATTTCCCGGTTTGGACTGATTTTTCTCGCAACCGGGATGGGTGTGTACTCTCTGCATTGAGAGCGGCTTCAACGATGAGCTTTTTCTGCAGCTGATAAAATTGACTGATGTCTCCAGGTTTTATACCAGTTCGTTAGCCATCACCTTTAACTGTTTTTCGGCCATAAATTAGTCTTCATTTGATACTGGACTGAATATATCAAAATCAGACAATTACACAAATCTATGTATAGGCTCTATGGCTAACCTTCGTAGCATAAAAAACCAACAATAATCACTCCAAGTAGATCTTGTTCTATATAATCTTAACATATTCTGCGAGTGATTTAGAGTTATGAATCATGTAAAATTTCTTTTTATCTTTATAGTCATATCTATGATCAACTTTAGATTCTGTAAGTATAGATATTTTTGTTTAAAAAACATATTCATCAATGATGTGTAAAGTATAAAAAACATGACAACAACAATAACTTTATCACCTACCCCTCCAACAAAAATACCTTCTATGTTACCTCCATTAGCAAGGTTAATAGCATAATACGACAGGAATAAAATTGAAATGATTGCAGTTTTTCCTCCTCCCCATAAAAAACATTTCGATTTTATTTTTGGTATTCTTGCCTGTATACAGTATGACACATATGTCAACTCTTCTAATGAATAAGGCAACAGTGCCTCAATGTGTTGCTCATCACTATCAATGTCATATATTAATTCGTTGATTACCTCCCCTTTAAAATTGTATATATACTTTATTGTATTAATTACAGGAACTGATAAATATGCAACTCCCACAATGACATTAATAAAATAGAGAGACAATACGCTAATAAAACTTAAGTTGTTTTTTGTATCAAATGGTCCATATGTTAAAGCAATTATGGAAAGCAGAAAAAAAGAAATAATAGATATGCAAAATGATAATTTTTGCAACTTACTTAACCGCTCGGAAATTCTGTTTACTTTCATGTGCGGGGTATAGGAACTCATTTCATTTATTGTTCTCATAATATGATTGACTCTATACATCACCCCTCCTGATAAAATTTATTAACCTTTAAAAGAATATTTTTATGTGAACATCCTGCCTTCAATATTAGCTTAGGGACACAAACCAGTTGTAATCATTCATCTCATACTGCAAGTCTGATTGCTGATATTACCCCATATAAAAAAGATATTAAGAACAACATAATCATCACTCCTCCTGAAAATATAAACACGCTCAAAATAAAAAGACCAGAACATGATACTTTGCTATCATAAAACCACATAATGATGATTATAGACCAAAGTATAACCCCTATCCAAAAAATATAATCAATCATATATACAACCGGATAGAATTAAGTTTTCATCAACAACCATACAACACATAGATTTACTCAATTTGAATATAGTAGATACGTACACAGAACAGAAAAATATCACAAGATTACATTTTGATATACCCTTGGGTTTTGATGTGTATTTTATTTTTCAAACTCATCAACCATACTCTTAATTATTTCTTTATCATTTGCGTTTAGATCGTCTGTGCTGAAATCTATTAACTCCAACTCATCCTTATTGAAGGATAACTCTCGAACTGTATATAAATAATTACGATCTGATGCATCTCTTTTTTTATTTTCCTTTTTGCAAAAGAAATAACGTCCAGATTGTTGATGAAGATAGTATATAAATTCTCCATGAGATCTTACCATCATTACCTCAGGTAAACCAATGACAGAATATGACAACCGTCCTTAAAATAGTTTACTGGACGATTGCCACCCCTCACCAGTGACTATTAAAAATAATAATTGCCCCCGAGAATAAAACTCAAGTTGCGATCATTATTTATTGAGTATGAGGATGATAATAAAAGACGTGCATCCTTCAAAAACTCAAACTCAACACCGCTCTTAAGAATGAAACTATCCGATATTTTATATTCAACCATATCTGAATCAAAGTTAGTTCGACTATAGTTACCTGTTTTAAATGAATACCCCCCACCAAACCATGCATCAACTACTGATTGTTTTATATAATCTTTAAACATTGCCTCATCATTTGATGTCGATTCATGAGTTTTCCGATAAGAGAAAAAGACTCCTGGCTCAATATGAGTTAAAGTGTTAGGATAAGTTATCTTCCCTCCTTGAAGATCTTCAACTACACCTCCGGATAACTCAGTATGTGACAGATACAATTTTGGCTCAACGTAGAAATTGCTTGGTTGTATTCCACCTATATTTTTTAGATAACCAACTTCACCTGTCAGTCGAAAACCGTTTACACCATAATCAGCCTTGAAATTATTTGTTGAACTGACACTGTTACTATAATCCATGTATTGTATAGACGAATAGGTCCACAGCCCCTGACGCTCTGAATCATTTAGTCCATCACTGATATTTTGTTGAAATACATGATAAAGACCGAGAGTATAACCGTCTACATTACCGTTAGCTTTTTTATTATTTGTTGACGTTGTTTTGTTCGCAGCACTCCCTATCCCACCCATTACTCCAATCTGGGAATAGTTATATCCATCAGTCCAATTGTATATATCTCCTCCAATCATCATAGTATTTAAACTATAACTGGTCTTGAGATTATCATACACCTCACTATTACTACCTGAATTGTTGTTAAATTGAATCCACATTCCATTATTATACAAGTTTTCAAACAACGTAGGATAACGATGTTGTCCGGGGATGTCATACCGTTGTAGAGCAAACATATCTAACATACTTTTACTATTGTTTATAAACGCACCTGGCTCAGGACGCATATCCACACTCAGATACCAGTTCTTCCTTTTCTTGTTCAGCGCATACTCCCAGGCCCCCACATCAATGTAGTCACCTGTCACCTTATACTCTTTACCATTCTTAATAAGTGAGTTAAGGTAAAAACTACCTGATGAGTCCCCGTTAACCTCAACAAGAAGAATGTCACCACCTTTCTTTATTTTATTTTTACTGTTTGTCGTGACAACTATACCTGAACTCCCGGATGTATCACCATTAACATGCATCACATCCGACTCTTTATGCCCGAAAATCCCGAACTGTACACCGGAACCATCATGTGCAACATAATCTTTATCCAGAAACACATCTGATGAAGCACTTCCGTCAGAAAGATAAATCATCCCTTTATTATCTATCCCTGTCATATGCTGCGAGTATCCGTTAAAGTGAACCTGCGCTTCTCTGCTGACATTCAGTATACCATCAACGGCATCATTTCCCCTTGCATCCAGTCGGGTTCCGTCATAAACATTTATCTGCCCTTTCCAGTCATTTGTTCCTGACAGAGAAACTGTCCCTCTATTTACATTTATGACAGTGTCTGCACATGAACCGGAATCCATACAAATGAAATTAGTTGAGAGTGTATAGCCATTAACACCATCAAAATTCACCTCTGCATAACCATCGCCTGCCCCCATGGAGACAGGGTTGAACTGCCTGGAGTTTGCGTTACTGATATTCACAATAGCTCTGCTGCCAGATTCAGTGGCAAGAGAAATATTATTGGCATTTGACACAGCATTATCCTGCAGGTTTAACTCCGCAGAGCTGTTCTTACCTTTTGCAAGCGTCAGGGAACCATCGCCGTAGAGGTAACCATTATTAACTGTAACAACTGAATGACTGCTCTCTCCTTCGCCAATCGCCGAATTCTGTGAGCCCCCGAAATCAAATACAGAACCTCCCGTTACAGTGATTGTATTCTGAGAAGAAGCACCATTACCAATGTTGATACGCTCCCCTTTAAATACAGAACCATCAGAAAGACTCAACTCTGCAACGGCATTCTGACCATCACCAATAACCACACCGCCTGAAGACACCAGACGACTGTTATTAAAATCCAGTGTTGCTTTTGCGCCTTTACCTGCACCAAGAACTGCACCACCCACCGTGATATCAGTGTTATTATACTTAAGAGATGCTGTGGCGTTATTTCCCTGAGCAGCAAAATAACTTCCTTGTGCAGAAATAAGCGTGTTGTTACTTTCCATTGTGGCTGATGAGCCTGTTCCCTGCCCAATAGTCATATCGCCATTACTGGTGAAAGAACTCTGCTCCAGTTTCACATCGGCAGTGGCATTATTACCACTGGCTATCACTGCACTGCCCGTAGTCAACTCCGAGCTCGTGTAATCCAGTGTTGCACGTGCACCATCGCCTTTTGCAACCACAAACTCTTTCTGCGCTGTAAGTGTTACATCTGTTCCATGCAGTATTGACTCTGAAGCCTTACCTTCACCTATTGACAGGCTCCCTGCTGATAATGCAGAGCCTCCACTCATGTCCACATTGGCTTTAGTCTCTTCGCCTTTTGCAACAGACATGGCACCCTGGGCATTCACCTGTGACTTGCCGCTCAGGGTAAGTGCCGTTGTTGTCTTTGTTCCCTGTCCGATATCCATAGCACCACTACTGCTGAAAGAACTCTGCTTCAGTTTCAGCTCTGCAGTGGCATTATTACCACTGGCTATCACTGCACTGCCCGTAGTCAACTCCGAGCTCGTGTAATCCAGTGTTGCACGTGCACCATCGCCTTTTGCAACCACAAACTCTTTCTGCGCTGTAAGTGTTACATCTGTTCCATGCAGTATTGACTCTGAAGCCTTACCTTCACCTATTGACAGGCTCCCTGCTGATAATGCAGAGCCTCCACTCATGTCCACATTGGCTTTAGTCTCTTCGCCTTTTGCAACAGACATGGCACCCTGGGCATTCACCTGTGACTTGCCGCTCAGGGTAAGTGCCGTTGTTGTCTTTGTTCCCTGTCCGATATCCATAGCACCACTACTGCTGAAAGAACTCTGCTTCAGTTTCAGCTCTGCAGTGGCATTATTACCACTGGCTATCACTGCACTGCCCGTAGTCAACTCCGAGCTCGTGTAATCCAGTGTTGCACGTGCACCATCGCCTTTTGCAACCACAAACTCTTTCTGCGTTGTGAGTGTTACATCTGTTCCATGCAGTATTGACTCTGAAGCCTTACCTTCACCTATTGACAGGCTCCCTGCTGATAATGCAGAGCCTCCACTCATGTCCACATTGGCTTTAGTCTCTTCGCCTTTTGCAACAGACATGGCACCCTGGGCATTCACCTGTGACTTGCCGCTCAGGGTAAGTGCCGTTGTTGTCTTTGTTCCCTGTCCGATATCCATAGCACCACTACTGCTGAAAGAACTCTGCTTCAGTTTCAGCTCTGCAGTGGCATTATTACCACTGGCTATCACTGCACTGCCCGTAGTCAACTCCGAGCTCGTGTAATCCAGTGTTGCACGTGCACCATCGCCTTTTGCAACCACAAACTCTTTCTGCGTTGTGAGTGTTGCATCATTCCCATACAGTGTTGATTCTGAGGCCTTACCTTCACCTATTGACAGGCTCCCTGCTGATAATGCAGAGCCTCCACTCATGTCCACATTGGCTTTAGTCTCTTCGCCTTTTGCAACAGACATGGCACCCTGGGCATTCACCTGTGACTTGCCGCTCAGGGTAAGTGCCGTTGTTGTCTTTGTTCCCTGTCCGATATCCATAGCACCACTACTGCTGAAAGAACTCTGCTTCAGTTTCAGCTCTGCAGTGGCATTATTACCACTGGCTATCACTGCACTGCCCGTAGTCAACTCCGAGCTCGTGTAATCCAGTGTTGCATGTGCACCATCGCCTTTTGCTACAAGCAATTGTCCTCGACTGGTGACGAGCGCCCCTTCACCGGTCATATTGACTTCAGAGTTGTTTCCTGAACCAATAGATAATGCCCCCTTTGTAGTTAGCGATGAATTATTTATTGTCATCTCTACATGGGTGTTATTTCCCTCTGCGATTTTTATATCCCCGGAGCCACTAATAGTTGCTCCATTAATCAGACTGGCTGATGTCCTTGAGCCATCCCCACCACCGATACTACTGCTTCCGGCTACAGATAGTTCTGAGTTATCTATAGTCACCATTGCCCTTGAACTGGCTCCTGTTGCAATATCGAAATTATTTCCAACATGCATAACGCTTTTATCAGACATAGCAACAGATATATCTGATTTGTTCCCTGTCCCCACACTTACATTACCCATTACATTCATATTGGATGCTGTCTTCATTGTCAGGGATAACTTGCCAGAGGCAGATACACCTCCCAACATATCACCATTGACAGTAACATTGCTTTTGCTATCTATATCTATAGTGGAAGCTTTCGTATTTGGGGCTCCATCAACTCCTGTCGAAACAATTAAATCATGACTTACATCTAACTCGGATGAATCCTTTACTTCGATAATTCCATTTCCTGTTTTACCTAAAACCAGGTCTCCTGCCACTGCCTTATTACTACCGTTGATATTATTATTTGAATTAACAATAGTATTGTTCCATCTAATATTATCATTATTAAATGGACTCTGATCCTGAGAGGAGACAACATAAACTTTACTGTTATTATTTATTAATAACTTACCATTGCTGTCATCATTGGTTGCGTTATTATTTATATCATTATCATTTCCTGAAACCCATAGCTGTTGTGTATACAACTTACTTGAGTCGTTTATATTTAGATCACCTTTTGCCGCATCTCCAATAATCGTTACGCTTGCACCTACTGTTGCTGAATTATTTATATTAGCCTCTGCTTTTAATGATTTGTTAGTGCATTGACTTGAGTTTCCACCACAAGTTGCTATGGAAAAATAATCTTTAATATTTACACTAACAGAATCAAATAAAACACTCGCATCATTTTTTTGCCCTACATTCAGCGAATCATTAATATTATTAGTAATTTTTTCATTCTGCTCATCAACGTTCACTGATGCATGTATAGAATAACTATCTAAAACAATCAATGTAAAAATAATACTTTTTTTTATCATCTTCTTATTGCTATTAAAGATTTTAAATTTGTAATATTCTTACATATGATAATATACAGGTGTATGAAAACACACTGCGAGGAAAAACTTTTAACACTAAAAGTCAATTAATGACTTAATGCTATGTTTTAATTATAAAAAAACATGTTGTTTTTTATGCAAAATCCTAATTTTAGCATGTATTAGTACATCATTTTGGGATATGGTATCCGTAAAGACTGAAAAACAAGTATAGAGATATCGGCAAGTAAACTCTTAAGATAATAAATGACAGCCTCCCCAACATAATTACATTAGTAACAGGACTAATTTGCTCCCCTGCTCCCTTCCCAATATCGATGCTAGGTTAAATCAGAGCTCCGGACCTTTTTGCAGACTTCGGATAAACTCCTCCGGTGTCAGGTTGTTTAATGATGAATGAGGTCGTTGCTGGTTATATTCCTGTCGCCAGCACTCGATCTTCTCTTGAGCATCTTCCAGTGACAGGAACCAGTGCACGTTCAGACATTCATCACGCAGACTGCCGTTAAATGACTCAACCAGGGCGTTATCAGTGGGCTTCCCGGGGCGGGAGAAGTTCATCGTTACCCTGTTTTCATATGCCCAGCGATCCAGCGTTTTCGAGATAAATTCGCTGCCGTTGTTCGTCTGTAGCCGCTGTGGTACACGCTGCTGTGTCTGCCTGATCCGTTCCATCACGGCGACCACATCGTCACCGCGAAGCCCCTGGCCTACCTCAATCGCCACGCATTCACGACTAAAATTATCGACTACAGTCAGGGCCCAGATCCGGCCAGATTATCAGCAACGAAATCCATGCTCCAGCACTGATCCACAGCGGTCACGGTCGGACGGATACGTCTGTGCCTGGCCGTCACGTGCCGCCGCGGGCGTTTTGACCGCAGGTTCAGCCCTTCCAGGCAGTAAATCCGATAGGTTTTCTTATGATTTATTAACCAGCCTTCCCGTCGTAAAAGAATATGAATGTGCTGGCAACCGTAGCGAACTCGTGCTGCTGCAATCTCTCTTATCCTCTAAGTCAGGGCCTTGTCATCGCGGCAGCTACGGTAGTTGTACACCGTGCGACTCTGCATCATCAGACTGCAGCCACGGCGCAGACCAATTCGGTAGGCGTCCAGCAGATAAGTCACAGCTTCCCTTTTCTGGACGGGCCTCAAAACTTTTTTCGAATGACATCCTGGAGCATTTCCTTGTCCAGACTGAAGTCTGCCACCAGACGAAGGAGCCGCTGATTTTCATCCTCCAGTTGCCGCAGACGGCGCAATTCTATCACGCCCATCCCGCCAAACTTTTTCTTCCAGTTGTAAAAAGTGGCTTCAGAAATGCCCATCTTTCTGCACAATTCCTCCCCCCGAGTGCCGGTTTCTGCCTGTTTCAGCGCAAAAGCGATCTGTTCTTCGGTATAGCGGGTCTTTTTCATGATGGAATGGCCTCTTTGTTTGATGAAAGAAAGACCGGATACTTCAGTTTAGACTGGTACTATTTTCAGGGAAGAGATCACCCCTTCTATCTAAAGAGATAAGCTCTGTGAGCTTACCCACGTAATATGGACACAGCTCTAAGCGAGGTTCTGGTTTTCAAATTGTTTCGGAGTGAGACCGCCACACTAACTGTGCCGTCACCAGCGATTGTAATCACATTCGATATAATTAAACACTGTTACCCGCATTATTTCCCGGCTGATAAAGTGTTCTCCGTGGAGACATTCCACTTTCAGCGATTCCACACAGGCATTATCGTAACAGCATCCCTTTGCGCTCATACTGCCACGCAGATTATGCCGCTTCAGCAGCGCCTGATAATCTGCTGAACAGAACTGGCTTCCGCGGTCCGTGTGAACGATAACGTTCCGGGGTCTCTTACGCTGCCACTGCGCCATCTGCAGGGCATCGCAGACCAGTTGCACCGTCATGCGTGGCGACATTGACCAGCCAATAACGGCACGTGACCACAGGTCAATGACACTGCCAGATACAGCCAGCCTTCATCTGTACGTAAGTAAGTGATGTTCCCGCCCACTTCTGGTCAGGGCCACTGGCGTAAAAATCCTGCTCCAACAGATTTTCTGACACAGGTAGGTTGTGTGCACGGTAACTGACCGGGCTGAACTTCCGGGAGGCTTTTGCCCTCACTTCCTGACGGCGCAGGCTTGCCGCCATGGTTTTTACGTTAAAGTGGTAACCCTGAGCGCACAGTTCATCCGTCAGGCGTGGAGCACCGTAACGCTGTTTTGACCGGGTAAAAGCCTCACAGACAACGCTGTCGCAGTGCTGACGGAACTGCTGACGCTTGCTTATCCTTGTACGCCGCCGACACCATGTATACCAGCAGCTGCGGGCCACTTGGAGCACACGGCACATTGCTTTGATGCTGAACTCCGCCTGATGTTTTTCAATAAAGACATACTTCATTTCAGACGCTTCGCGAAGTATGTTGCGGCCTTTTGAGGATGCCAGCTCTTCATCCCATTCTGCCAGCTGGCGTTTGATACGTGCAATCTCGGCGGACATCTCCAGCTCACGTTCAGAAGAAGTCTGCTGATGTTGCTGTTTACTGCGCCAGTTGTAGAGCTGTGATTCATACAGGCTGAGTTCACGGGCTGCGGCAGCAACACCGATGCGTTCAGCAAGTTTCAGGGCTTCACTGCGAAATTCAGGCGAATGCTGTTTACGTACTTTTTTGCTGGTTGATACAGATTTTGTCATGTGAGTCACCTCTGACTGAGAGTTTACTCACTTAGCCGCGTGTCCACTATTGCTGGGTAAGATCAGTGACGTCCCGGGCCAGAATACACGTGGTGCACCTTCTCACCTTCAGTTCCCTTTCTCTGTGTTCTCCGATCCCATTTATCCTGGCATTACCCCAATTCTCCCAAAAACGGTAAACCAGCTCTCAACCCGCACTATGACTGGCTTAAGACGGGATACCTGCGGCAAAATGCACCTTTACGTATTTGGTTTTACCCGCAATAATGCGTGATAATCAAACAAAAGGATCCGCGCGCTGCGATTTATTGTCGTGGAAGGATCCGGGCGTTCAGGTCAGAATACCTGTATCCATAAACAGTGCGTGTGCTACGTGAAAAATAACTCATGAACAATGTCATTCCCCTGCAGAATTCACCAGAACGCGTCTCCCTGTTACCCATTGCGCCGGGGGTGGATTTTGCAACAGCGCTCTCCCTGAGAAGAATGGCCACTTCCACGGGGGCCACACCGGCCTACCTGCTGGCCCCGGAAGTGAGTGCCCTTCTTTTCTATATGCCGGATCAGCGTCACCATATGCTGTTCGCCACCCTCTGGAATACCGGAATGCGTATTGGCGAAGCCCGGATGCTGACGCCGGAATCATTTGATCTGGATGGTGTAAGACCGTTTGTGCGGATCCTGTCCGAAAAAGTGCGTGCGCGACGCGGACGCCCGCCAAAAGATGAAGTGCGCCTGGTTCCGTTGACAGATATAAGCTATGTCAGGCAGATGGAAAGCTGGATGATCACCACCCGGCCCCGTCGTCGTGAACCATTATGGGCCGTGACCGATGAAACCATGCGCAACTGGCTGAAGCAGGCTGTCAGACGGGCCGAAGCTGACGGGGTACACTTTTCGATTCCGGTCACACCACACACCTTCCGGCACAGCTATATCATGCACATGCTCTATCACCGCCAGCCCCGGAAAGTCATCCAGGCACTGGCTGGTCACAGGGATCCACGTTCGATGGAGGTTTATACCAGAGTGTTTGCACTGGATATGGCTGCCACGCTGGCAGTGCCTTTCACAGGTGACGGTCGGGATGCTGCGGAGATCCTGCGTACACTGCCTCCCCTGAAGTAACGGCACTTCCTTATATAAGCAGTGGTCAGCAGAACAGACATAACATAAGCTGGAGCAGGTAGATAAGCTGTAGTGAGTAAACCATGTTTTATGAAGGGAGCAATGCCTCAGCATCAGGTTACGGGGTGACTCACGTAAGGGACAGGCAGATGGCAGCTCAGCCACAGGCAGCACTGCAGGAAACTGAATATAAACTGCAGTGAGCAGACCACTCACTGCACCTGATAATATAAGCTGTAGTCAGTAAAGGAGCACTCTTCACTGACTACAGTTTATGTTCAGCGGGATTTGAAGAGTTTTTCCAGGTCATCCAGCGTGATGCCCAGTTTCTCAAGCAGGGCAAGCTTCTCCGCCATCTCCGGACTGACTTTTTCCGCAGGTGAAGGTGGCAACGGATTTTCCTTACTCTCATCATTCGGTGCTTTTAACCGGGGACGCCGGTAGTGAATGCAGAAGAGTTTTGTCCGCCCCCGCTGGATCTCCGTGTAATCAAGATATCCAATCTCGCGCAGCTGCTCCATTGCCCGTCTGACCGTCTGGTTCTGGGAAAATACAGGAGACTTCAGATTGAGGCGTGCACGCAGCCGCGCCAGCGATATCGGTGCCGGATCCCGGGGCAGGCTCTCTATAAAGGTGTAGAGTGCCTGGGCGGACTCCCGTCGCTTCAGGGCATTAATCGCCTTAAGCTGGAGAAGGACTTTTCTGTCAAACTGGTACAGTTCAAACAGGCGGGGATCAGCCTGTAACTGAACAATATCCCGCTCAGTATCGTAGTAGGCTGACTGTACCAGATGGGTGATGTATTCCCGGGTGTGCTTCTCATCGGTGCGGGAAAAGGAGATCACGGTACCGGCAATGCGTTTCAGGGAAGGGCTGATGCGCTCACGCAGCCTGCGTGATGACTGGCTTGAGGGTATACCACACAGTTTTGCAAACTCGACAAAAGGCAGTTCAACTTTGTCACCAATCACGTTATGGCGGGCAAAGGAATGAATGATCCCCACCCAGGTCTTGAAATCGTTATCCATATCCAGCCGGGGGCCGGTGATCTCAACCTTATCGAATCCTTCTGCACGGGCCAGGGAAAGACGCGTCAGTTCTTCCGTGGCATCGGTGCGTGACAGAGTATTTTTTTTACTGTTCTTCAGTGACTTAAGGGTCGGTACAAAGACGCCCAGACGCATCAGCGCCACAGGTTGTACGGTGTTGTTATTGTTTGGTGTCAGTGTCACCAGCTCACCGGACGACTTATCCAC